>NZ_JBIMSN010000083.1:0-19173 GCF_043944905.1 Antrihabitans spumae | reverse complement strand
CTACCGTCACGCAGCATCAGCTGCATGACCCACGAGGATCTGTCCAAGATCCTTGACACACCTCAGACATCGCATCGAGAACTGAGTCGGTCGCGATGTCGCCGCGGCGACGCGCCTCCTCGAGCGTGCGCTCCCACATGAATCGGAAGCCGACCCGATAGGCCGCCATGACCGCAGGCAACGGGACCCCTGCCGCAGCACGGGCCTTGCCGGTACGTTCCGCGGCAGAGGCATCGATCTGAACGTCGCCGGCCAGCGACTCGAAGACGAACCTCATGTTCGCGATGCACGTCTGCGCCACCTCGTCCTTGGTGACAACTGCGCTCGATGAATAGAAGTCGAGTTCGGTGAAGATCACGTCGGCAAGCGCACCGCCGAGTTCCTCTGCAAGCACCAGCATTGCGTCGGCGAGTTCGGCGATGTGCGGGTCAGGGGGCGTGCCCATGGACCCACTTTAGGCCTGTCGACGCAGTGCGAATGTGAGCGGCCACATTCCGACCGGCTTCACGTTGTTCCCGTCACCATCGACTCCGGCTGTGGCAGCAACCACCATTGAGGTACATCGAAAATCCACTTCCGAACGGAGGCCACCTTGCCGAATCTAGCCCTCAATCTCGTTGCAACAGAGCGCAATCACGGCGCAAGCATCGCGCTGCGGTGCGGCGTTGCCGAACTGACCTACACCGAGTTGGACGAGGCGTCCGCCCGCGCCGCCACCTACCTGGAACGCGCGGGTATCGAGCCCGGCGATCGGGTCGGGGTGATGTTGCCGAACACAATGGCATTCGCAATCGTGTATTACGGCATCCTGCGTGCAGGCGCGATTGCGGTTCCGATGAATCCCCTGCTGAAGGCCCGAGAGGTCGAGTTCTACCTCGCCAACACCGGCGCCACAGCACTCTTCGCTACACCGACGTTCGCCGAGGAGGCCAACGCGGCTGCCGCCGCGGCCGGCGCGATGTGTTGGTCGATCGACGACGACGGCCTCACCGCCTTGCTTGCCGACCTCCCCGCCCAAGTTGAGCCGGTCGCGCGCCTCGACTCGGACACCGCGGTCGTCCTGCATACCTCCGGCACCACCGGAAAGCCGAAGGGAGCCGAACTCACCCACGGCGGCTTGCACCGCAACCAGGACGTGTGCGCACGCACCCTGATGGAGGTCGGACCGAACGACGTGATCATGGGTTGCCTGCCGCTCTTTCACGTGTTCGGCCTTACCTGTGGCCTGAACACCGCCGTTGCAGCGGGTGCCACCCTGACGTTGATTCCGCGGTTCGATCCGCGGACCGCGCTCGAGGTGATCGAGCACGATCACGTCACCGTCTTCCAGGGCGTACCGACCATGTACTCCGCGATGCTGAGCGTCGCCGACCAATTTCCCACCGCGGCAACACAATCGCTGCGCGTGTGCGTCTCGGGCGGTGCATCGCTGCCCGTCGCGGTGCTCACGGAGTTCGAAACCACCTTCGATGCAACGATTCTCGAAGGCTACGGCTTGTCGGAGACCTCGCCCGTTGCCTCGTTCAATCGTCCGGGACAGCGCCGGAAAGCCGGTTCGATCGGCACGCCCGTCGAAGGTGTAGAGATGCGGATCGTCGATTCGAACGGCCACGACGTCCCCCACGGTGAAACAGGCGAAATCATGATTCGTGGCCACAATGTCATGAAGGGCTACTGGAATCTGCCCGAAGCTACCGCAACGGCAGTGTCCGCCGACGGTTGGTTCGCGAGCGGGGACATCGGCCGCATCGACGAGGACGGCTACTTCTTCATCGTCGACCGCAAGAAGGATCTGATCATTCGCGGTGGCTTCAACGTCTATCCCCGTGAGATCGAGGAAGTCCTCTACGAGCATCCCGCGATCGCCGAGGCGGCAGTCGTCGGCCTCCCGCACGACTCGCTCGGCGAAGAGATCGGTGCGGCAGTCGCCCTCGTAGCCGGTGCGACTGTCGAACCGGCCGAACTACGCGAGTTCGTCAAAGCGCGTGTCGCCGCCTACAAGTACCCACGCCACATCTGGATCCTCGACAGCCTTCCGAAAGGCCCGACGGGCAAGATCCTCCGCCGCGACATCACCATCCCCACCATCGAAAGCGTGTGAACACCATGACAATCCAGCAGGAACAAACCACCACGAAGACTCCCGACGAGCTGGCAGCACCACTCGATCTCCTTCTCACGAACTCGACACGAGGCATGGCAGGCAGAATGCTGCCGAACCGCTCGTGGACCCGACTCGGCGCCAGCCTCGCAAAGCAGCCCAAAACCGTTGCAGGCCGATGTAATCTGCTTGCGCGTGAACTCGGTTCGATAGTCGCGGGAAGTTCCGACCGCTGCCCCGCACGGCAGGACAAACGGTTCAGTGACCCGGCGTGGCAACAGAATCCAGTACTACGACGGACGGTGCAGGCCTACCTCGCCACAGTGGAGACCGCTGACGCACTCTTCGCCGATGCGCAGTTGGATTGGCGGGACGCAGAGAAGATGCGGTTCGTCTTCGACAACATCATCGAAGGGCTATCCCCGACCAACAATCCTCTGCTCAGCCCGCTCGGCTGGAAAGCGTTGATCGATACCGGCGGACTCAGCGCGATCCGAGGCCTGAAGGCCTTCACTCGCGACATGGCCTCGCAGCCAAGGGTTCCCGCGATGGTCGAACCGGATGCCTTCGCCGTCGGCGAGACCGTCGCCACGACAAAGGGTGCGGTGGTTCTGCAGACCCGAGTCTTCGAGCTCATCCACTACGCACCTCGGACGGAGAAGGTCCGCGCCACGCCACTGCTGATGGTCCCGCCCGTGATCAACAAGTACTACGTCATGGACATCGCTCCAGGACGCAGCATGATCGAGTACTTTCTGCAGCAGGGTCAGCAGGTCTTCACCATCTCGTGGCGCAACCCTCAAGCGCGGCATAGGGACTGGGGATTCGACACCTACGGTGCGGCGATCATCGAAGCCCTCGACGCAGTTCGGACGATCACGGGCACCGAGAGCGCGCACCTGATGGCATCCTGCTCGGGCGGCATCCTCGCCGCGATGACGGCAGCGCACCTCACTGCGATCGGCGAGAGAGATCGCATTGCCGGGCTGACCCTCGCGGTCACCGTGCTCGATCAGAATCGAGCCGGATTCGCCTCTGCCGCAATGAGTGAGCGAGCAGCGCAGCTGGCGATCCGAGAGTCCCGCGCAAAGGGCTACCTCGACGGCAAGGCCATGGCCGAAGTGTTCGCCTGGCTCCGCCCGACCGACCTCGTCTGGCGTTATTGGGTGAACAACTACGTCCAGGGTCGATCGCCGGCCGCCTTCGACGTGCTGTTCTGGAACGCTGACACCACACGTATGGCAGCCGCGCTGCATCGCGATCTCGTCCTGAGCGGGCTGCACAATTCGCTCACCGTCCCCGGTGCGGTCAGCATGCTCGGAACTCCGGTCGACCTGTCGACGATCACCGTGGACTCCTACATCGTTGCCGGTGTAGCCGACCACATCTCACCGTGGCAGGCCTGCTACCGCAGCGCAAAACTGTTGGGCAGCAAGGACAACCGCTTCGTGCTCTCGACCAGCGGACACATTGCCGCGCTGGTCAATCCGCCGGGCAATCCGCGCGCGTCCTTCCGCGCGGGCCAGGTGCACGACGACACACCGGACGAATGGCTGGCGACCGCCGAGCAGTCGAAGGATTCGTGGTGGCCCGACTACATCGCCTGGCTCGCCGACCGGAGCGGTCCCGAGATCGACGCACCGACCACGCTCGGCGGAACGAACTTCGCACCCCTGTGCCCCGCACCGGGCACCTACGTCCACCAGAACTGATTCACCCCACCGAGAGAAAACAGGACACGACATGACAACCCACCTCGACAACCCGGCAGACCTCATCGACTTGATCGGCAAGACCATCGGTACGACCGAGTGGCACGACGTCACCCAGGACCAGGTGAATCGTTTCGCCGATGCAACCGGGGATCACCAGTGGATCCACACCGACCCCGAACGGGCCGCGGCCGGACCGTTCGGCGGCACGATCGCGCACGGCTACCTCACGTTGTCGCTCGCGCCGCAGGTTCTCGCGGAGGTCCTCGAAGTGGACAATGTCAGCGCGGCACTGAATTACGGCCTGAACAAGGTCCGTTTTCCGGCGCCAGTGCCGGTCGGATCGAGGCTGCGCACAAGCGTGACGGTCGTGTCGGCGCAACGCAAGCCGGCGGGGGTCGAGGCAGTCTTCGGTTTGACCTACGAAATCGACGGCGGCAGCCGCCCGGCCTGCATCGCCGACGTCGTGGTGCTGTATCGATGACCGCCGCAACCGGATTCGAGGAACGCTACATCGCGGTCGGCGGCCAGCGGCTGCGGGTGAGTATCCGCGGCGGCATCGGGGTACCCCTCGTGTTGTGCAACGGAATCGGCGCAAGCTACGAGGTGCTCTCCCCGCTCGTCGATCAGCTGGACCCGTCGACGACGATCGTTCGATTCGACGTCCCCGGCGCGGGCGGCTCGCCGACGTCGGCGCTGCCGTACGGCTTTCCGTACCTGGCCTGGGTGCTCGGCCGGATGCTGACGAAACTCGATATCGGAGTCGTCGACATCCTCGGGTTGTCGTGGGGCGGCGCGCTGGCGCAACAGTTCGCATTCCAGAATCCACGACGATGCCGTCGGCTTGTTCTCGCAGCGACCGGCACCGGCGCCGTCATGGTTCCGGCCAACCCTCGCCTGCTGGCGAAGATGCTCACCCCACGACGGTTCTGCGATCCGGACTACGCGGCGTCCATCGCAGGCGAACTGTACGGCGGCACGGTCCGCAGCCACGGCAACGACGTCGCGCAGATCTTTCTGCAGCAACTGCATGCCGGCTCGAAGATCGGCTACCTCCACCAGTTGCTTGCCGGCTCGGTATGGACCAGTTTGCCTGCGCTGCCTGCTATTCGACAGCAGACCCTCGTCGTTGCGGGTACCGATGATCCGATCATCCCAGTCGTCAACGCGCGCATCATGAATCGGTTGCTCCCGCATTCGACCCTGCATCTACATTCAGGAGGTCACATCGACCTCGTCACCAATGCAACCGAACTCGCTCCCGTCATCACCGCATTTCTCTCGTCACCAGGAGAACGTCCATGAGCACAAACGAGATCGACACGTCCGACTTCTATGCCTTCGAGCAACTGCTCTCCGACGGCGAGCGTGAACGGCTACATGCAGTCCGCGACTTCATGACCGCAGAGGTTGCCCCGATCGTAAATTCCCATTGGGAGGCAGCAACTTTCCCACACGAGATCGTTCCAGGCATGCGTCGGCTTGCGATCGCCGGACTGCCGTACAAGGGATTCGGCTGTGGGGGAACGACATTCCTCCTCGACGGGATGATCGCGATGGAACTCGCTCGCACCGATCCGTCCATCGCCACGTTCAACGGCGTCCACGGCGGTCTGGCGATGGGGTCGATCTATCTGTGCGGGTCCGACGAGCAACGCGAACGCTTTCTACCCGCGATGGCGCGCTACGACAAGATCGGCGCGTTCGGCCTCACCGAACCCGACGTCGGATCGGGTGCGTCCCGCGGCTTGACGACCACAGCCGAACGAGACGGCGACACCTGGATCCTCAACGGCCAGAAGAAGTGGATCGGCAACGCGACCTTCGGCGACCTCACCATCATCTGGGCCAAAGACGTTGCCGACGACCAGGTCAAGGGATTTGTCGTCGCAAACTCCTCGCCGGGATTCACAGCGGAGAAGCAACAGCACAAGATTGCGCTCCGCATCGTGCAGAACGCACTCATCACCCTCGACAACGTCCGCGTCGACGAGGCAGATCGGTTACAGGGTGCGAACTCCTTCGCCGACACCGCCGAGGTCCTGCGGGTGACGCGGGCAGGCGTCGCCTGGATGGCACTCGGCTGCGCACGGGGTGCCTACGAGAATGCTCTCCGATACGCCGTCACCCGTGAGCAATTCGGTCGGCCCATCGGCAGCTTCCAACTCGTGCAGGATCTCCTGGTCCGCATGCAGGGAAACATCACCGCGTCCTGGGGAATGGTTGCACGCCTGTCCCAACTGCAGGATCAAGGCTTCGCCGAAGACCGGCATTCCTCACTCGCCAAGGCGTTCTGCACGGTCCGCATGCGCGAGACCGTCGGCTGGGCCCGCGAGCTTATGGGCGGTAACGGAATCCTGTTGGAGCACAACGTCGGCCGGTTCGTCGCCGACGCCGAGGCGATCTATTCCTATGAGGGCACACGCGAAATGAACACGTTGATCGTCGGACGATCGCTGACGGGTAGAAACGCGTTCGTGTAGGGCCTTACAGGCTGGGCGCCGCAACCAACCCGAGTTCGGCGTCGCCTGCGAGCAAGGCGCTGTGTGGCAGCACCCGCACCGTGTAACCGACCGCACCGGACAGCGGAACGGGAGTCTCGATCTCGAAAACCTCTCCCCCGCCGTCAGATCCGACGTGGTTCATCGGCACCGCCGTCACCTCGGACAGGTCGTCCGCGGACGACACCCGACCGAGCACGGCCTGGACGACGACGTCGGTCGGTGCAAGTCCACCGAGTTGCACGTTCGCGCGCAGCGAGAGGTTTGCACCGATCACCGGAGTATCCGGCAGACCAGCGCTGTCAACCTGGTCGACGCGGACGTGCGGCCAGGCGGACTCGACCCGGTTGCGGTATGCCGCCAGTTCGCGCGCGCCCGCAAAGTTGTCGGCCACAGCCTTTCGGGACGCGGCGGCCGCAGGTGTGTAGTACTCGACGGCGTAGTCACGAACCATTCGCGACGCCAACACCTGAGGTCCCAAGCTCTGCAACGTGTGTCGGACCATCTCGACCCACCGTGTCGGTATGCCATCAGCGTCGCGGTCGTAGAACCGTGGCAGCACGGACTTTTCGAGCAGGTCGTACAGCGCGCTAGCCTCGAGGTCGTCGCGACGCGTTTCGTCGAGAACCCCGTCTGCGGTCGGAATCGCCCAGCCGTTCTCACCGTCGTACATCTCGTCCCACCACCCGTCGCGGATGGACAGGTTGAGACCGCCGTTGAGTGCGGACTTCATACCCGACGTACCGCAGGCCTCCAGCGGGCGAAGTGGGTTGTTGAGCCACACATCGCAACCCCAGTAGAGGAAGCGGGCCATCGACATGTCGTAGTCGGGAAGGAACGCGATCCGGTGGCGCACGCCGGCGTCGTCGGCGAACCGAACGACCTGCTGGATGAGCGCCTTGCCACCGTCGTCCGCCGGATGCGATTTACCGGCAACGACGAGTTGCAACGGTCGCTCCGGATCGAGCAGCAGTGCGCGTAGCCGCTCCGGTTCTCGAAGCATCAACGTCAGCCGTTTGTAGGTCGGAACACGGCGAGCGAAACCGATTGTCAGCACGTTCGGATCGAAAATGTTTGCGGTCCAACCGAGTTCGGCTTCGGACGCGCCCCGCTCGAGCCAGGACGCATGGACGCGGCGGCTGACCTCGTCGGTCAGCTTCCTGCGCAACAGGTTTCGCATCGCCCAGAGCTCGGCAGCATCGATGTCGTAGAGCCGCTCCCACCCTTTCGCCTCTTCGACGAGTTCAGGTCCGACCAGTTCGCGCGCCTTCTGCAGCCATTCCTTCGCCGCCCAGGTCGGGGCGTGTACGCCGTTGGTGATGGAACCGATCGGGACCTCTGCGGCATCGAATCCTGGCCACAGCGCCGCGAACATGTCCCGGCTCACCTCGCCGTGCAGCTTGGAAACGCCGTTCGCGCGCTGAGCGAGGCGCAATCCCATGTGTGCCATGTTGAACACGCTCGGGTCGGCCTCGCGACCGAGTGCGATGATCCGATCCAGCGAGATGCCTGGCAACAATCCGGAATCACCCTCGCCGCCGCCGCCGAAGTAGTGGCGAACCAGATCCGCAGGGAATCGGTCGATTCCGGCAGGCACCGGAGTGTGGGTGGTGAAGACGGTCCCGGAGCGGACGGCTGCCAACGCCGTGTCGAAGTCGAGTCCGGCACCGGAGATGAACTCGCGAATGCGCTCGACACCGAGGAAGCCTGCGTGACCTTCGTTCATATGGAACACATCAGGATCCGGCAGACCCTGCGAATGGGTGTACGCCCGCACGGCACGAACGCCGCCGATGCCCGCGAGGATTTCCTGCTTGATCCGATGATCTTGATCGCCGCCGTAGAGCCGATCCGTCACACCACGCATTTCCGGATCGTTCTCGGCGATGTCGGAATCGAGGAGCAACAACGGAATTCGCCCGACCTGCGCGATCCACACCCGTGCGCGCAGCACTCGATTGCCTGGCATCGCAACGTGGATCAGCACCGGCGTCGAGTCCGCGCCGTCGGTGAACAAACGAAGGGGCAGGCCCTGTGGGTCCAGCGCCGGGTAGTGCTCGGACTGCCAGCCGTCCGCCGTCAGCGACTGCCGAAAGTAGCCGGACCGGTAGAGCAGACCGACACCGATGAGCGGCAATCCAAGATCGGAGGCAGCTTTGAGATGGTCGCCCGCGAGGATGCCGAGTCCACCGGAGTAGTTCGGCAACACCTCGGTTACCCCGAATTCCATGGAGAAGTAAGCGATTCCGCCGGGCAGCGACGTGCCGGCCTGCGCCTGCTTCTGATACCAGTGCGGGCGCGCGAGGTAGTCGTCCAGGTCTGCCGCTGCGGCATCGAGCCGGGCAAGGAAGCCTTCGTCGCGAGCGAGCGAGTCCAGTCTCCCGGCACCGACGTCACCGAGTATTCGAACAGGATCGTGGCCGACCTCGACCCAGCGCTTCGGGTCGATCTCGGCGAACAGATCCTGCGTCGGCGGATGCCACGACCAGCGCAGATTCGTCGACAAAGGGCCGAGCGCGGCCAAGCGCGCTGGCAGATGAGCACGGACGGTGAACCGACGCAACGCTTTCACCCCGCGAAGACTACCCACTCCAGCCCGATTGGACATGTGCTGGAGCGAATGAGTTTGTTCGACGCTGCGGGCGGGAAGTCGGTAGCGATGAGCAAGAACCACCGACCCGACACAGACAACCTCGAAGACAACACCGAATCGATGGCGGGGACGTGCGGCAAAGCGCGCTCGACTCCACTACGGTTGAGTTTTAGTCGCAGCCGTACCACCGTGAACGGAGCTACCGCGTGACAGGTCGTATTGCCATCGACGACGTCGCCCCGGATATTGCGGGCGGGCGAGCCGCCAAGGCTGTCGTGGGCGAAGTCTTTCCGGTCCGAGCCGTCGTGTGGCGCGAGGGTCATGACGCCGTGGCCGCAACCCTTTCGGTGCGCGAACCCGGCGGCAGCAAGGCGATTTCGATCCGGATGAGTCCGGACTTCGAGCCGGATGTCTACAACGGTGTCTTCTCACCGACCACCCCAGGCATATGGACGTTCCGCATCGAAGCGTGGAGCGACCCCATCACCACGTGGCGGTCCGGCATCGAAGCAAAGCTCGCCGTCGGTCAGAACGCAGCGGATCTCGCCAACGAACTCGAAATCGGCGCGCGCCTGTTCGAGCGCGCCGCGAAAAAGTCTCCGCTGTCGGAGCGGCCGCGGCTCACCGCGGTCGCAGCGTCGTTGCGAAGTGACGGTCAGCTGCCTGCACGTGTAGCCCCGGCTTTCACAGCGGAGACCGGTGAACTGCTACGCCTTTACCCCCTGCGCGAACTCGTCACCCGTGGCCCACTCCGCAGCGTCCACGTCGATCGCAAGAGAGCACTCTACGGATCCTGGTACGAGTTCTTCCCCCGTTCCACCGGCGGTTGGGACGACGACGGCAATCCGGTCCACGGCACGTTCGCAACGGCAACCACGGACCTGCCACGGATCGCCGCGATGGGCTTCGACGTCGTCTACCTGCCGCCGATCCATCCGATCGGCAAGATCAATCGCAAGGGACCCAACAACACGCTGACGCCGGGGCCCGACGATTTCGGCTCGCCATGGGCGATCGGGTCCGACGAGGGCGGCCACGATGCTGTCCACCCTCTGCTCGGCACCGAGGCCGACTTCATCGCCTTCATCGCGTCGGCCCGTACGCACAACCTCGAGGTCGCCATCGATCTGGCGCTGCAATGCGCGCCCGACCATCCGTGGGCCGCCGAGCATCCCGAGTGGTTCACGGTGCTGCCAGACGGAACGATCGCCTTCGCCGAGAACCCGCCGAAGAAGTACCAGGACATCTACCCGGTCAACTTCGACAACGACCCGCACGGCATCTACGCCGAGGTCCTTCGGGTCGTTCGGCATTGGATGTCGTTGGGGGTCCGCATCTTTCGGGTGGACAATCCGCACACCAAACCCGCCGACTTCTGGGAGTGGCTGATCGGTCAGGTCCACGCGACCGACCCGGACATCATCTTCCTTTCCGAAGCGTTCACTCGACCTGCGCGGCTCTACGGCCTCGCGCGGCGCGGCTTCACGCAGTCCTACACCTACTTCACGTGGCGAATCGCGAAGTGGGAGCTCACCGAGTTCGGCACCGAGATCGCTGCAAAAGCCGACGAAGCTCGTCCCAACCTGTTCGTGAACACCCCCGACATCCTGCACGAGAGCTTGCAAACGGGCGGTCCAGGAATGTTCGCGCTTCGTGCGGCACTCGCAGCGACGCTCGCGCCTACCTGGGGCGTCTACTCCGGGTACGAACTGTTCGAGCACCAGGCTGTTCGCCCGGGTAGCGAGGAGTACCTCGATTCGGAGAAGTACCAACTCCGCCCCCGTGCGTACTCCGAAGCGAAGGAACGTGGCGAGTCGCTGGAACCGTGGATCACCAGGCTCAACGAGATCCGACGCGCACACCCGGCACTGCAGCAGCTTCGCAACATCGCGTTCCATCACGTCGACAACGACGCGCTGATCGCATATTCGAAGGTCGACGCCGCCACCGGTGACGCCGTCCTCGTTGTCGTCAACCTCAATCCGCACGGCGCCGAGCAGGGCAACATCTGGCTCGACCTGCCTGCTGTCGGACGTGATTGGCACGATCGATTCACCGTCACCGACGAGGTGAGCGGGGAGCAATACGATTGGGGCCAAGCAAATTTCGTCCGGCTGGAGCCATGGCGTGCGGTTGCGCACATCCTCGCTCTCCCACTCGTCGCCAACTCGAACCGAACAGAACTGGCCTACAGGAGCACACTCAGATGACACCGAACCGCCGCACCAAGGTCGCCGCTCCGAGCAAGCGGGACCTGAAGCTGCTGGCGGAAGGAAAGCACCGCAACCCGCATTCGGTGCTCGGCGCGCATGCGGACGGCAAAGGCACTGTCATCCGGACCTTGCGCCCCTACGCCGAGACGGTCCACGCCCGCATCGGCAAGGTCGACTATCCGCTGCATCACGTCGACAACGGTATGTTCAGTGCCTTCGTCCCGGTGCCTGACCTCATGGACTACCGCCTCGTCGTCGAATACGCGGGCGGGTCCACAGTTGTGAGTGCCGACGGGTACCGCTTCCTTCCCACCCTCGGTGAGCTCGATCTGCATCTGTTCAGCGAAGGTCGTCACGAGCGACTGTGGGAGATCCTCGGCGCACACCCCCAGAGCTATACGACGCCGGACGGTGAGGTCACCGGTACGTCGTTCGCAGTGTGGGCGCCGAATGCACTCGGTGTGACCGTCATCGGCGAATTCGACGGGTGGAGCGGCAACACGGCGCCGATGCGGTCGCTGACCGCCGGTGTGTGGGAAGTCTTCGTTCCCGACCTCGGTCCCGGCGCTCTGTACAAGTTCCGGGTGCACGGCAGTGACGGCGTCGTCCGCGACAAGGCCGACCCCATGGCGTTTCGGACCGAAATCCCGCCTGCCACAGCATCCGTCGTCGATTCGACGTCGTACGAATGGACCGATGCAGAGTGGCTTGCTGCACGCGCCGAGATAGAGCCGAGCGCAGCGCCCATGAGCGTCTACGAATGCCATCTCGGCTCGTGGCGGCCTGGCCTCGGCTACCTCGAACTTGCCGACGAGCTGTCGAAGTACGTACTCGAAAGCGGCTTCACCCATATCGAATTGCTGCCCGTAGCCGAGCATCCGTTCGGCGGTTCGTGGGGCTATCAGGTCACGTCGTACTTCGCCCCGACCTCACGTTTCGGGACGCCCGACGAGTTTCGAGTATTCGTCGACCGATTGCATCGGGCAGGGATCGGCGTTCTCGTCGACTGGGTCCCCGCTCATTTCCCGAAGGACGAATGGGCGCTCGCCCGCTTCGACTGTGGCCCACTGTACGAACACGGCGACCCCACCCGCGGCGAGCAATTGGACTGGGGCACTTACGTATTCGACTTCGGTCGCAGTGAAGTCCGCAACTTTCTCGTCGCCAATGCCCTCTACTGGCTCGACGAGTTCCACATCGACGGACTCCGGGTCGACGCGGTCGCATCGATGCTCTACCTCGACTACTCGCGACCAGAGGGTGGTTGGACGCCGAACGTGCACGGCGGTCGCGAAAACCTCGAAGCCGTTGCCTTCCTGCAGGAAATGAACGCGACGGTCCACAAGCACCACCGCGGCGTCGTGACCATTGCCGAAGAATCGACGGCGTGGCCCGGCGTCACCCGCTCGACCAACGTCGGCGGTCTGGGTTTCAACATGAAGTGGAACATGGGCTGGATGCACGACACGCTCGGCTATCTCGGTCACGATCCGGTGCATCGGTCCTACCACCACCACGAGATCACGTTCTCGCTGATGTATGCGTGGAGCGAGAACTATCTGCTGCCGATCAGCCACGACGAGGTCGTCCACGGCAAAGGCACTTTGTGGACTCGTATGCCGGGCGACGATTTCGCGAAGGCTGCGGGCATCAGGGCCCTACTCGCCTACATGTGGTCCCATCCCGGCAAACAATTGCTGTTCATGGGTCAAGAGTTCGGTCAGCGCGCCGAATGGTCCGAGGAGCGTGGCCTCGATTGGGCGCAGTGGGACGACGAGCATGCCGGTTCCATAACTCGGGGAATCTTCAAGGCGGTGTGTGATCTCAACGCCGTTTATCGAGCGCAACCTGCGTTGTGGACGCTCGACACCACACCCGGCGGCTATTCGTGGATCGATGCCAACGACACCGGTAACAACGTGTTGAGCTTTCTCCGCTACGGCACGGACGGTTCGGTAGTCGCCTGCTTGTACAACTTCTCGGGCAGCGCGCACTCCGGATATCGGGTCGGACTTCCCGGCGCGGGGCGCTGGTCGGAGATCTTCAATACCGATGCCAAGGAGTACGGCGGCTCAGGGATGGGCAACTACGGAGCGGTGACTGCGGCCCCCGAGCCTTGGCACGGCAGGTCGGCGTCGGCGAACGTCGCGTTGCCACCGAACAGCGCCATCTGGCTGAAATTCGAAGAATAGGCGGCTACGCCGCCCGTGAGTCCTTTCGGAGGTTCCGACCTCCGAAAGGACTCACGAGCCGCTTGCGGCCTAATACAGCGCGAGAGCCAATTTCCGGCGCGCGGCAACGACGAACGGCTCGGCGGGATCGAAGAGCTCGAACAGTTCGAGCAACCGGGTGCGGACCCGTGTGCGATCGTCGCCCGCGGTTCGCTTGACCGTCGCTATGAGGCGCGCGAAGGCATCCTCGGGGCGCTGGTCGAACAACTCGGCGTCGGCGGCCTGAAGTGCCGCATCGATGTCGGTCGGGTCGGCGTCGGCGGTCGCGATGATGCCGTCGGGCAGCACCTCCGCGCGGCCGATGAAGTTCACGTGCCGCAGCGCTGTCTTCGCTTCGGTGTTGGCTGGTTCGGCTGCGAGGATCGCCTCGTATGCGGCTTCGGCGCCGGCCAGATCACCAGCTTCGAGGGCCTCCTCGGCGGCAACGAAGCGTGGATCCTCGGGAGGTGCTTCTTCCGCGGAGCCAACAGGCCCTGTCAGCTTGCCCTCGACGGCGTTGAGAATTGCGTCGATCCACGCCCGCAGTTGCTCCTCGGACTGGACACCCTGGAAGTCCGCCAACGGTTGACCTTGTGCAACTGCGACAGTTGTCGGAATTGCCTGCACTCCGAAGGCCTGAGCGATCCGCATGTTCGTATCGACGTCGACTCTCGCAAGGATCCAGGTGCCTGCGTCCTGCGCGACCAGTCGTTCGAACGCCTCTGTGAGCGCCATGCTCGGCTCGCTCCGCGTGGACGCGAGTACGACGACAACCGGAACCGCGGACGATTTCTGCAGAACCTCGGCTTCGAAGTTTGCTTCGGAGACATCGACAACGGCGTTCGCAGGCTGCGTCCCACCCGTTGCGCCGGTTGCAGGTTTCGCTTGAGCGCGCTCTTTGAGTGCCGAAAGGTCGACGGCACCAGCCATCGCGGCGGCGACGGCAGGTGCCGGTCTACGGGGAGCTGAACGAGGAGCTGGTCGAGTCACGCGATCCAGTTTGTCACGACTCCGAGAGCGCCGGTTGTGCGGCAGGCTTGACAGCGGAAAGCTCGGCCAGTTGGTTCGACTGCACTGCCCACCACTCGAAGACGAGCGTGCCGAACGGCGGAATGCTCGACACCAACGCGAGCAACGTCGTCAGCCAGGACCACGACAACTTGATCGCCGCGTAGATCGCGACAGCGATGAACAGCACGAACACACCGCCGTGAATCGGACCGAAGATCTTCACACCGATCTCGTTGCCGTTTTCCGGGATGTACTTGAAAGCCATGCCGATCAGCAGACCGGCCCAGGTGAAGGCTTCGAGGATCGCAACGAAGCGGAACCGCTTGGCTGTAGTGGACAAATCGAACACGTTTCCCATGGTTCCTATTCTGCCCGATGATCTACGACGGCTTGTAGTGGAGAAGCTCACGCCTTCGGAACGCGAATGATCAACGCATCGCCCTGACCGCCACCGCCACACAGGGCTGCCGCGCCGATACCGCCGCCGCGACGCTTCAGTTCCAGCGCGAGGTGCAGCGCGATCCTGGCGCCCGACATGCCGAGTGGGTGACCGACAGCGATGGCGCCGCCGTTGACGTTCACCTTGTCGGTATCGATTCCGAGCTCGCGTGGCGATGCGACACCGACCGCCGCGAATGCCTCGTTGATTTCGATGAGATCGAGGTCAGCCGGTGCGATTCCCTCGCGCGCGCACGCCTTTTCGATCGCCCGAGCGGGTTGCAACTGCAGTGTGGAATCGGGTCCGGCGACCTGACCGTGCGCGCCGATCTCGGCGAGCCACGTCAGACCGAGCTCTTCTGCTTTGGCCTTGCTCATCACGATCACGGCTGCCGCACCGTCTGAAATCTGCGACGCCGAGCCTGCCGTGACCGTGCCGTCCTTGCTGAAGGCCGGACGCAATTTGCCGAGCGACTCGGCCGTCGTGTCGCCACGAATACCTTCGTCTGTGGCGAAGATCACCGGGTCGCCCTTACGCTGCGGTACTGAGACGGGCACAACCTCGTCGTCGAAAACGCCGTTCTTCCACGCGATGGCCGCACGCTGATGTGAGGCAGCGGCGAACTCGTCCTGCTCAGCCCGAGTGATCGGCGTCGTCTCGCTCTGATTGCGCGACTCGGTCAGATTGCCCATCGCCTGGTCGGTGAAGATGTCATAGAGCCCGTCGAACGCCATGTGGTCACGCAGCGTCACGTCGCCGTACTTGAATCCTTCGCGACTCTTCTCGAGCAGATGGGGCGCCTTGGTCATCGACTCCTGACCGCCCGCGACGATGATGTCGAACTCCCCCGCGCGAATCAGCTGGTCAGCGAGTCCGATGGCGTTGATACCGGACAAACAAACCTTGTTGACGGTCACCGCAGGGACACTCATCGGGATACCGGCGTCGACGGCGGCCTGGCGAGCTGGAATCTGGCCAGCTCCCGCGGTGAGAACCTGCCCCATGATCACGTACTCGACCTGCTCGGGTGCGACGCCGGCCTTCTCGAGCGCAGCCTTGATAGCGAATCCACCAAGCTGCGAACCGGTGAAGTCCTTCAAACCGCCGAGCAGGCGGCCGATCGGCGTACGCGCACCGGCGACGATGACAGAGTTGGACACGGGGGCCTCCGGATCGAGTTGGCAGTGGTTCGCGTCAGCAGCCATCGGCTATCCCGACGAGAACTCCTGCCACGTTAGCGCTACGGTTTTACTATGACGAAATCTGTCCCGAGCATCACTGCGATATCTCCTGACCTGGTCATCGCGATCGACCACGTCGGCATCGCAGTCCCCGACCTCGACGCAGCGGTCACCTGGTACTCGGAGAATCTCGGCATGGTCGAAACCCACCGCGAGGTGAACGAGAGCCAAGGTGTCCACGAGGCAATGCTGTCGGTTCCCGGCGCCCCTGCCGGCAGTGCCGTCATTCAGCTCCTTGCGCCACTTACCGAGGATTCCTCGATCGGCAAGTTCATCGCTCGCAGCGGTCCGGGTTTGCAGCAGCTGGCCTACCGGGTCCGCGACATCGACGCGGTGTCCGTCGAGTTGCGGGCACGCGGCGTCCGGTTGCTCTACGACGAACCACGCCACGGCACAGCCGATTCCCGTATCAATTTCATTCATCCGAAGGACGCAGGCGGCGTTCTTATCGAACTTGTCGAACCGAGTGGCGCGGCCCACTAGGCGCGAATATCGTCGACAGAGACTTCCGACGCAAGAGGGTAGGTTGAACCCATGGCCAACGAGCAGGACCGGCACGCCGCGACGCTTCCTTTCACTATCGTGCGCAAGGGATTTGATCGCGACGAGGTTCGAAATTACTTCGACAGATTCGACGCGGAACTCCGCGTAACCGCGACCGATCGCGACGCGGCGGCAGCGCAAGCACGCAACCTCGCGAATCAGCTCGAGCATGCCCGCGACGAGATCGACGACCTTCGTCGTGACAACGATCGCCTTTCCGTGCCGCCGACCACCGCTGAGGGCATGAGCGATCGCATTTCGCGCATGCTGCGGCTCGCCTCCGACGAGGCGTCGGAAGTGAGGGCACACGCCGAGGCCGACGCCGCCGAGGTGCGCTCGATCGCAGACCAGGATGCGGCGCGTCTACGCGGCAAGCACGAAGCAGAGCTCGCAGAATTGGGCGAACGCCGCAGCGCACTCGAAATCGAATTCGAACAGACGATGGCAAGCGCACGGACCGAAGCCGCCAAGATCATCGAAGCAGCCCAAGCCGAAGCCAGCCGTCTCGCCGCGGAATCCGACGCCAAGCGCAAGTCCGTGCAGGAGGACTTCGAGATCACCATGCGTGATCGCCGGACCAAGGTCACTCGTGCGGTCGAAGAGCTCGAGCGCACCAGCAAGGCCGAAGCCGCACAGCGTCTCAAGGACTCGACCGAAGAGTCGCAGCGTCGACTGCAGTCGGCGACACAGCAGGCCGAGCGCAAGATCGCCCATGCGAAGGAACTCGCCGAAGAGCTACGGGTTCTACGTGGTCGGGTGCTCGCCCAACTGCTCGGCGTCCGCGGCCAGCTCGACTCCGTGCCCGCGATGTTGGCGTCGGTCAATCGCGAAAGCGAGTTGCTCGACAGCACTCCTGAGCGCAGGCCCGCCGCAGCACCTGCAGTCACAGAAGACATCCTCTCCGACGAGGACGACGCCGACACCGCAGAGCTTCCTGCTGCCGACAAAGAGGCCGCGAAGGTCGGCAGCTGACCGCCGGTCGTGTGTAGCTAGGACCAACGTCGGGTCAGGCCGCGTGTACGTCTGCCCGACCAACACCCGGTGTGCCAATGGCGTCGCTCTTCGGTGCCACCGATTTCGTCGGCCGGCCACACCACCACATGTGCTGTGCCAGGACGAATCTCGTGGTCACAGCCTGGGCAGCGGTAGGTCTTGGTCGCGCGTGCGCCAGGAACGGTTCGCACGACGTAGCGCTCGTCGATCTCGCTCGGACCCGACTCGACGCGCCCCCACACATCGGCCCGCAAGCCGGGCTCGGCCTGCTGGGGCCGTTTCGGTTTGCGACGCGGCATGGATCGAAGTCTAGTTACCGGTCGCGGAGCCACCGAAGAACACCTCTGGCCGAGTCTCGACGGATGTGGGACAGAAGCCTAGAAGAGCTTGAATTCGGTGCTCTCGGTGCCACGCAGGACGTCGTAATCGAGCGTGAGGCAACGAATACCACGATCGGTCGCGAGCGTTCGCGCCTGCGGCTTGATCTGCTGAGCGGCGAATACACCTGTGACGGGCGCGAGCAGCGGATCCCGGTTGAGCAGTTCCAGATAACGTGTCAACTGCTCGACGCCGTCTATCTCACCGCGCCGCTTGATCTCCACGGCGACGCTGATGCCCGTCGCATCGCGGCAGAGGAGGTCGACAGGTCCGATGGCGGTCGGAAATTCGCGTCGCACAAGGGTGTATCCGTCGCCGAGCGTCTCGACGTGCTCGGCGAGCAACTCCTGCAGGTGCGCCTCGACGCCATCCTTCTGGAGTCCGGGGTCGATGCCGAGTTCGTGAGACGAGTCGTGCTCGATCTCCAACAGCCGGATCCGGAGTTCCTCGCCAGCCTTGTTGGTCACCGTCCACAGCGCGTGCTCGCCGTCGTCGGTTGTGCCCTCGACAAGCCAGCAGGGTGGGCTCATCCAGTTCAGCGGCTTGTAGGCGCGGTCGTCGGCGTGGATACTCACCGAGCCGTCAGCCTTGATCAGGAGGAGCCGACGAGCGGCAGGGAGATGGGCGGTCAGTCTGCCCACGTAGTCGACTTGGCAGCGGGCAATCACTAGGCGCACTCGACCACCCTAGAACAGCGCATGGCGATACCCTCGAACGACCATGTTGCGTCAACGTCATCAGCGTGTGCGGGCTGCTGCCCCACTGGGTTCGACATTGCTCGGATCCCCGTCCGAATCCAGCGGTATACAACGCGTCCGAGTCCAACTGCTCGTCACAGGCCTGCTCGTTGTGACGAATCTGGTCGGATCCGCGATCGTCATTGCGCTGGTCTCCGTCGTCATTCCCGGACCCAACGTCCTCGCAGGCGAATTCGCCCTCGTGACGTTCGTGATCGTGCCGAGCTACATTGCGTGCGCGTTCATCATCGGAGTGGTCTGGACGACCCGGATCGGTATTCGCGAGCTCAACTGGGCCATAGAGGATCGTCCCCCCACCCGTAGTGAACAGGTCAAAGCGCTCACGATGCCGTGGCGGCTTACCGTCATTCAGCTTCTGATGTGGATCGGCGGCGCGATAGTCGGCACTGTCGGCCTCGGGCTCATCGACGTCAGCACGATCCCTGGGGTGTACCAATGATCTTGGACAGTGACTCTCGTTTTGAGAGAGGATCTGTACGT
>NZ_JBIMSN010000082.1:0-35132 GCF_043944905.1 Antrihabitans spumae | reverse complement strand
AAGATCGAAAACCCAATCCGAAACAGATCAAGCCGGCACGTCAGCCCGGAGAAAGATCTGGGTTAGCTGACGGGTTCGGGCTAGGAAGTTCGCCCTACCCGCCGATCGCGACTACGTCGTTGCGATCGGACGGGATTCACCCCAGTTGAAACTTGGGTTCCCGGCTCGGCTTCTTGTACAAGCTGCCGATTTGGTGGTGACCAGGCGATGCTGCGTTTGGTTGCAGCAAGACTCCGCTTGGTCTCGAAAAGATTACGAAGCGATATACGTGGTGTCGAATTACCTCCGCTGAATAGCGCTGTTCCGACCGAATGGTCCATTCCATGGTGCGACGGGCGTCACATTCATTCGGACTATGCATCGCCTCGTTGGGAAGCCGCTGAATACAGGCCTCTGACCAGGGCGTTATGCGCGGGACAATCGCTAAGAACCCGACCCGGCGTTACCTCGTCGTTACTGGTCAACGGCAATTCGAAGCCTGCCTCGACGGGGGCGTCCTTACCCAGAGCCGATGATCTCGAAACACCTGGGAAAACACCGATAATTGCGAGCGTCTCGCTCTCGGATTCCGCCGTATATTCATTCGATTCGGCAATCACTGTGATCCCCATCTCCAACTGCGAAAAGTCACGGAATTCGGGGGTGAAATCGCTGTTTCGATGCGTACGGATATCGCCTGGAGGCCGCGAACGAACACCACCGAATCGCTACGTGAACACCGCTGCGGTGAGTCTGGCGAGCCCTGTCGGTGGGCGGTCCTACTCTGACGCCCGTGAGCTTGCCGATCCCATGGGACTCCCCCGCACCAGGCGGGCCGATCCCGGCTCCCGGGTCGCCGCGGCCCTTCGATCGGCACGGCTACCAACCGGTCGGGCGCCAACTCACCTTCGACGAGCTGGACACCCCTCTGCACGACACGACCTTCGTCGTCGTCGACCTCGAAACCACAGGTGGCAGCGCCGCCAACGACGCCATCACCGAAATCGGCGCCGTCAAGATTCGCGGCGGTGAGGTGATCGGCGAACTGGCAACACTCGTCGATCCAGGCCGCTCGATACCGCAGATGATCGTCGAGATCACCGGGATCACCTCGGCAATGGTCATCGGCGCTCCCCCGATCGAGCGAGTACTACCCGCTTTCCTCGAATTCGCGGCAGGTGCCGTGCTCGTCGCTCACAACGCGCAGTTCGACATCGGGTTCCTTCGAGCCGCGGCGACCCGGTGCGACACCGCGTGGCCTGCGTTCAAGGTGCTCTGCACGGTCAAGCTCGCACGACGTGTTCTCACCAGTGACGAAGCACCATCGGTGAAGCTGTCCGCCCTGGCGTCACTGTTCGCAGCATCGACCCAACCGACCCACCGAGCCCTCGACGACGCACGAGCGACCGTCGACGTTCTGCACGCCCTGCTCGAGCGCATCGGCAATCAGGGCGTGCACAGCTACACCGAGCTCGTCGACTATCTGCCTGCCATATCGGCAGGCCAACGCGCCAAACGGTCGCTCGCCACCGGGTTGCCACGGAAACCTGGCGTGTACCTTTTCCGAGGTCCTTCCGACGAGGCCCTCTATATCGGCACGGCGGTCAACCTGCAGCGCCGCGTGCGCAACTACTTCACCGGATCCGAGACGCGCGGCCGGATGAAAGAGATGGTTGCGCTTGCGCAACGAGTCGACCATGTCGAATGCGCCCACGCACTCGAAGCCAGCGTTCGCGAGCTCAGGCTGCTCGTCGCACACACGCCGCCCTACAACCGCCGGTCGAAGTTTCCCAAACGGGCCTGGTGGGTCGCCCTCACCGACGAGGCCTTTCCTCGTTTCACCCTCACTCGCAAGCCCACTGCCGACGCACTCGGTCCGTTCTCCTCACGTACCGATGCCGCCGACGTCGCAGCAACCATCGGGGACTTCTGCGGAATCCGATCCTGCACGGCACGTATACCGGCCAGTCGGCTGCACGGTGAGAACTGCCCACCCGCCGTCGTCGGAGGTTGCCCGGCATCGTCGAACGCAACACTGGCCAGTGCGCAGGAGTACAGCATCGCCCCAGCTCTTGCCGTTGCGCTGTTCCGCGGCGCAGACGACGAGCCGTTGCGAAGAATGCGGCGGCGTATCGAAGAACTCTCCGATGCCGAGCACTACGAAGGCGCCGCTCGCCTGCGTGATCGCGCCGCCGCAGTGGTTGGCGCGGTCCGCCGTCTGCAGCGATTGACCGCCCTCGCGGCGATCACCGAGTTGATCGCTGCCCGGCCTGCCGTCGACGGCGGGTGGGAATTCGCGGTGATCAGGTCCGGCAGGCTCGCGGCCGCCGGAAATGCCGCGCGGGGCGTGGCACCGATGCCGGTTGTCGAAGCAATAGTCGCGACCGCCGAAACCGTCCTCCCCGATCCGTCCCCACTGCGTGGCTCGATGGCCGAAGAGGTCGGCCTGATCGCCCGCTGGCTCGACGGTCCAGGCGTTCGTATCGTTCGGACCACCGAGGGCTATTGCGAACCAGCGCTCGGCGCAGGTAGCTGGATCGGTTGGTCCGAGTTGGCACGTGACGCCGTCAGAGCGGAGTCGGCGGGCGCGACCTACCTGCGCTTGGCGTGACATCAGACGCAACTAGAGTTGGGCGAACCGAGTAGTTTGTCGCACCGACCGAACCGGGGAGCCACATGATCACTGCGATCGTCCTGATCGACGCCGACGCCGCCCGAATTCCCGAAACCGCGCAGGCCGTTGCCGACACAGACGGCGTCGCCGAGGTCTACTCCTGTGCCGGTGACGTCGACCTGATCGCGATCGTGAAGGTTCGCGACCACGCACAGATCGCCGAGGTCGTCACCGGTTCCATCAACAAGATTCCCGGCATCACGAAGACGGCAACGCACATCGCGTTCAAGTCCTACGCGAGCGCCGACGTCGACGCCGGCTTCTCCCTCGGCGACTGAACGCGCTTATTCCGGGCCGAGATCGGCGGTGACGGCCGCCCATTTGTCGAGCAGTGCAGCGGCAGAGCCGTTGTCCAACACCGCTTCTGCCCGCGTCATACCGGCCCGCAATGCACCGATGAGGTCGTCGCCGACGCCGTCGAACGCAGCGATCGCGCCGGCAGCGTTCAGCACCACCGCATCTCGGACCGGACCCTTCGCACCTGCGAACAACTCCCGCGCGACGACGGCGTTCGCCTCCGCATCGCCGCCACGCAAGGCGTCGAGCGGCACGATCGGCAACCCCAGATCCGTCGGGTCCAGTGTGAACGGCGTGATCGAACCGTCGGCGACGACAAGAATCTCGGTCGTCGTCGACGTGGTGATCTCGTCGAGGCCGTCGTTGCCGCGCACGACGAGTGCGCTGGAGCCGCGCTCGGCAAGGACCTCGGCGACAACTCCCTGCAGGTCGGCGAATGCGCAGCCGATCAGTCCCGCGCGCGGCTGAGCCGGATTGGTCAGCGGTCCGAGCACGTTGAACACGGTCGGAATCCCGATCTGCTTACGGGTCGGGCCAGCGAACCGAAGCGCGGGATGAAACACAGCTGCGAAACAGAAGCCGATGCCGACTTCCTCGACGCAGCGAGCAACGCCAAGCGGACCGAGGTTGATCCGCACACCGAGGGCCTCGAGGACGTCGGCGCCGCCACTCTTCGACGACGCAGCACGGTTTCCGTGCTTCACAACTCGTACGCCCGCCGCTGCGACCACGATCGCGGCCATCGTCGAGATGTTCACCGTCCCCGAACGGTCGCCGCCGGTACCGACGACGTCGACGACGTCCGCATCAACGGGGACGATCCGCGAATGCGCCATCATCGACGCCGCGAGACCCGTCAATTCGTCACGGGTCGGTCCCTTCATCTTGATGGCGACACCGAAGGCCGCTATCTGCGCCGATGTCGCATTGTCGGACATGATCTCGTCCATCGCCCATGCGGTGTCGAGTGCGCTGAGGTCCGCACCGCCGGTCAACTTGCCGAGCACCTGCGGCCAGCTGCGCACGGTGCCGTCGCCTGACCCGATCGCCTGCTCTGCCGTCGTCATTTCCTCGAAATTCCTAAGCCCGCTCATGAGTGCCTTCCGAAATCGATGCGTGCAGCCTAGTCAGCCCGGCTGCATCGCGTCCCAGCCCGCAACATGACCGTCGTGGCGCTGCGCCAATCCGGCCATTCGAGAGCGTTCCTGCGAGCAGTGCAATGCGTCGAGGCGCTGCACTCGTTGCAAGACAACGGCTGTGAGCCCGTCTGGGTTCGACAGCACAGGTTCGGCGGGCAGATAACCGTCCTGCGCGGCGATCTCGCTCACCCGTGAGACGGCTCGTTCCGGTACGAAGAGATGGTGCCGAAGCAGTAGCTCGGCGTCCGGATCGAGTCGCGGCTCCGTTTCCACCGCCCGCTGCAGGGCCGCCGAACATGCTTCCGCGTCGTCGAAGCAGGAGGCTACGACAACAAGATCGGAACGCGTCGGGTCGAGCCGACTCCGGGCTCCGCCGCGGGCGAACAATCGCCGAAACCAAGACCCTGCGCGTCGCGACTCATCCATGCCCAAACTCTCGCATGCCGCCCGACCTGCGAAATTACGAACCGGCGAGGCTCGAGGAAAAAACACGACGGACCAATTTCGCACCCCGGCACATCTTTCGTACTACGACGGGTCATACTTCTCCTTGTGACGACCGCAGTAGGCACTCCCGGCTCGGCAATTACCCAGCGCGTGCATTCGCTGAACCGACCCAACATGGTCAGCGTCGGCACCATCGTGTGGCTGTCCAGCGAATTGATGTTCTTCGCTGGGCTGTTCGCCATGTATTTCGTGGCGAGAGCCCAGGCGAACGGCAACTGGCCACCGGAACCGACCGAGCTCAACATGACGCTCGCGATTCCGGTCACGACCGTCCTGATCCTGTCGTCCTTCACCTGCCAGATGGGTGTGTTCGCGGCGGAGAAGGGCGACGTGTTCGGACTACGCCGCTGGTACTTCGTGACTCTGGTGATGGGCGCGATCTTCGTCGCCGGTCAGGGCTACGAGTACTACCACCTGGTCCTCGAGGGCACCTCGATCTCGAGCAGCGTGTACGGATCGGTCTTCTACATCACGACCGGCTTCCACGGCCTGCACGTCATCGGCGGTCTCATCGCGTTCGTTTTCCTGATTGCCCGCACCAAGGTCAGTAAATTCACACCTGCGCAAGCAACCGCGGCGATCGTCGTGTCGTACTACTGGCACTTCGTCGACATCGTCTGGATCGGCTTGTTTGCGACGATCTACTTCGTCCGTTGAGCACGTCAGCCCACACGCTTACAGCCCCGTCGGTCCCCCTCTACCAAAAGGGATACAGATGAGTTCTTCTCCACCACCAGCAGTCGAGCCTGACGGCCCGGATCGCTCCGGCGCACGTACGGCTACCAAGTCGCGCCGCCAGCGCAAGCTCCGGCGACGCGTCGCGGGTGCACTGGTGCTACTGCTCGGTTTGGTCGGTGCCGGTTTTCTCGCTGCTGCGCTCACGCCGACCCCTCAGGTCGCGACAGCACAGGAGGACAAGGCTGCGCTCATTCGCGAGGGGCAGCAGTTGTACGACACGTCGTGCATCACGTGCCACGGTGCGAACCTCCAAGGTGTCGCCGACCGCGGTCCCAGCTTGATCGGCACCGGCGAAGCCGCCGTGTACTTCCAGGTGTCCACCGGCCGTATGCCCGCCGCTCGCGGTGAAGCGCAGGCCGAGCGCAAGGAAGTCAAGTACACGGAGTCGCAGATCGATGCCCTCGGCGCCTACATCGCCGACAACGGCGGCGGCCCCTCTGTCATCAGGGACGGCGACGAAATCGCGACCTCCTCGCTGCGCGGCGACGACATCGCCCGCGGTGGCGAGCTCTTTCGGTTGAACTGCGCCTCGTGCCACAACTTCACCGGCAAGGGTGGCGCGCTTTCCTCCGGCAAATACGCGCCCCCACTCGGCAAGGCGAACGAGGCACAGGTCTACACGGCGATGCTCACCGGTCCGCAGAACATGCCCAAGTTCTCGGACCGCCAGATCACCCCTGAAGAAAAAGAAGACATCATCGCTTACGTCATGTCATCGAACGAGACGGCCGCACCCGGCGGATACGGCCTCGGAGGCTTCGGCCCAGCCACCGAAGCACTGGCTCTGTGGGGTATCGGGATCATCGCCGTCGTCGGCGCAGCACTGTGGATCGGAGCAAGGTCATGACTGACGCCGGACACGGCGCTGGGTCCTCGGACGAGCCGAAGAAGTACACGTCCGAAGAGCTCGACAACATGAGCAGGGACGAACTGTTCGAGCTCGGTACCAACATGGACGGCGTCGACGTCGCTTACCGTCGTCACCGCTGGTCGGTCGAAGGCACCAAGGCCGAGAAGCGCGCCGAGCGTGCTGTTGCGTTCTGGTTCGCACTTGCGGGCGTCTCCGGTCTCGCATTCGGCGCGATCTACATCTTCTGGCCCTGGAAGTACAAGGGATACGGCGAGGACGGCTACCAGCTCTACACGCTCGCCACCCCCCTCTACGGCCTGACTCTCGGCCTTGCCGTCACCGCACTCGGCGTCGGCGCTGTGCTCTACACGAAGAAGTTCATCCCTGAAGAGGTGTCGATCCAGGACCGCCACGACGGCGGCTCCTCGGAACTCGACAAGAAGACCGCGGTCGCAGTGCTCGGCGACTCCTTGGAGACGTCGACGATCGGCCGTCGCAAGCTGATCATCGGCAGCGGACTCTTCGGCGTCGGCGCAGTCGGACTCACCGCGGTACTTCCGTTCCTCGGCGGCATGATCAAGAACCCGTGGGCGAAGGGCGACAAGTCCGACCTCTGGGTGTCCGGCTGGACCCCCGACTACCCCGGCCAGACGATCTACCTGCGTCGCGACACGGGACGCCCCCACGACATCGTGCTCGTCCGCCCGGAGGATCTGGACGCAGGCTCGATGGAAACCGTCTTCCCGTTCAAGGAAGCCCACCGCAACGACGAGCATGCGCTGTTCAAGGAACTGCGCGGCATCCGCAACTCGGTGATGTTGATCCGCCTCCGCACAGCCGATGCCGAAAAGGCCATCAAGCGCAAGGGTCAGGAAAGCTTCAACTACGGCGACTACTTCGCGTATTCGAAGATCTGCACGCACCTCGGTTGCCCGACCTCGCTGTACGAACAGCAGACCAACAGAATCCTCTGCCCGTGCCACCAATCGCAGTTCCTGGCGACCGAATTCGGCAAGCCGATCTTCGGTCCCGCAGCTAGGGCATTGCCACAGCTGCCAATTACTGTCATAAAGGAGATGGGCCCCGACGGCAAGGAAGAAGAATTCCTCGTCGCCGACGGTGACTTCATCGAAGCCCTCGGACCGGCATTTTGGGAGCGTCCAACAACATGACAAGCCGAATCAGCAAACAAGCCGAGGGCGTCGACTCTCGATACCATCTCGCGGCAGGCCTGAAACGCCAGGTCAACAAGGTTTTCCCGACGCACTGGTCCTTCATGCTCGGCGAAATCGCGCTGTATTGCTTCATCGTCCTGCTGTTGTCCGGCGTCTATCTCACCCTGTTCTTCGACCCGTCGATGGCAGAAGTGACGTACGAGGGCGCCTATCAGCCGCTCAACGGCATCGAGATGTCCCGCGCCTATGCGACCACGTTGGATATTTCTTTCGAGGTCCGCGGCGGTCTCTTCGTCCGGCAGGTCCACCACTGGGCAGCGTTGCTGTTCGCGGCGTCGATCATCATCCACATGTTCCGCATCTTCTTCACCGGTGCGTTCCGTCGCCCGCGTGAAGCGAACTGGGTGATCGGCAGCTTGCTCCTCGTGCTCGCGATGTTCGAAGGCTTCTTCGGATACACCCTCCCGGACGACCTGCTCTCCGGTACCGGTCTCCGCGCTGCTTTCAGCGGTATCACGATCAGTATTCCGGTGGTCGGCACGTGGATGCACTGGCTCATCTTCGACGGTGACTTCCCAGGCACGATCATCATCCCGCGCCTGTACATGGCACACATCCTGCTTTTGCCTGGCATCATCTTGGCCCTGATCGGCGTGCACCTCGCGCTCGTCTGGTACCAGAAGCACACGCAGTTCCCCGGTCCGGGTCGCACCGAGCAGAACGTCGTCGGTGTCCGAATCCTTCCGGTGTTCGCACTCAAGGGTGGCGCGTTCTTCGCGATGGTCGTCGGCGTGATCGCACTGATGGGTGGTCTCGTCCAGGTCAACCCGGTATGGAACTTGGGTCCGTACAACCCGTCTCAAGTCTCCGCGGGTTCCCAGCCCGACTTCTACATGATGTGGACGGACGGCATGGCCAGACTCTGGCCGGCATGGGAGATCTATCCGTTCGGCTACACGGTTCCCGCTGTATTCGCGGTTGCGATACTCATGGGTCTCGTGTTCGGCGTGATGTTCGCCTACCCGTGGATCGAGAAACGGCTGACCAAGGACGATGCGCATCACAACCTGCTGCAGCGTCCGCGTGACGTGCCGGTCCGTACCGGTATCGGTGCGATGGCGATCGGTTTCTACGTGGTGCTCACCCTCTCCTGCGTCAACGACATCATCGCGCTGAAGTTCGACATTTCGTTGAACGCGACGACGTGGATGGGCCGTATCGGCTTGCTGATCGTTCCGCCTATCGCCTACTACGTGACCTACCGGATCTGCCTCGGTCTGCAGCGTGCGGACCGTGCGGTTCTCGAGCACGGCATCGAAACAGGCCACATCAAGCGGATGCCGTCGGGTCAGTACATCGAGGTTCACCAGCCACTCGGACCGGTCGACGAGCATGGCCACCCGATCCCGCTGGAGTACCAGGGTGCTCCTGTCCCGAAGAAGATGAACAAGCTCGGTTCCGCAGGCGCACCCGGCCTCGGCAGCCTCTTCCGGGCAGACCCGCTGGATCAGGCCGAAGCGCTCGCTGCAGAAGAGCACGCCGGCGAGCATCGTCAGCTGACCATCCTCCGGACCTACCAGGACCGTATCCACGGCAACGGTTCGAACGGCAACGGCCATGCCAACGGAAACGGCAGCAATGGCAATGGCAGCAACGGGAACGGCAATGGCAACGGGCACGGACCCAGCCACTAGCCGTATCTGAGATCGTCCACAACCGAAGGCCCCGAATCGAGTAATCGATTCGGGGCCTTCGCTTTTGCCACTCCCCTCCCCCACCCCGGTTCCCCTGCGCGCAAAGCCACCACCGCGTCGTGAATGGGCTCTCAGTGTCGATTTCCGGCGCAGTGTGCGGCACTGGTTGCCCGTTCGCAGCCGGGCTCGCCTGAATTCGGCGCCGAGCAGGCGGTTACCGGGGAGGCCATTCGCGTTCAGTTCCAGTAACAGCCTGCTCGCCGAGCTGGGTTGCGGTCTGCGCCTGCGGTCGGACCGAGCTGCTCGAACGGGCTCTCAGTGTCAATATCCGGCGCAGTGTGCGGCACTGGTTGCCCGTTCGCGGCCGGGCTCGCGCGAACTCGGCGTCGAGCAGGCGGTTACCGGGGAGGCCACTCGCGTTCTGTTCCACTAACAGCCTGTTCGACGAGCGGGGGGTGCGGTCGGCGTCGAGCGCTCACCGCCCCGTGACCGGTACGTCAGCATCTATGCCTACGCCGGGGGGGCACAGATACGACAAAGGCGCCTGAACGTGAGTTCAGGCGCCTTTGCGGGGATGCTCAGTGCTTCTCTGGTCCTGCGTGGTACTCGAACAGCAGCCCGCCGACGGCGAACAGCACGAACAGGACGCCCACGGCGATCAACCACGGCTCGAAGAAGGCGAATCCGGTTGCGGTGACCGCAGCAGCGGCGGCAAGCGTGATCGGCCAGATGCTGCCGGGGCTGAAGAAGCCCAGATCTCCGGCGCCGTCGATGATCTCGGCGTCCTCGTAGTCCTCAGGACGCAGAGCGAGTCGACGTGCGACGAAGCGGAAGTAGGTTCCGATGATCAGCGTCAGGCCGCCGGTCAGAACGATGGCTGTAAGTCCCGCCCATTCGACTCCGGTACGGGATATGCCGGTGAACACGCCGTACAAAACTGCGACGAGGAACATAAACCCCGTCAGGAGTTCGAAGAGTTTCGCTTCGACCTTCATATCAGTTCGCGTCCTTACTTGATCGGCTGATGGACCGAGTTATTTGCCGTCGGACTGGGTAGCTTCGCGGACAGTACGCGAGGTCTTGAACGGCACGGTCGTGGTCGCGACCGGGCTCTCACCGATGCTCTGCAGGGCCTCGGCGTTCGTGTTGCCTGCCTGCCGCGCCTTGATGTAGGTCTGGAACTTGTCCGGACTCACGGCTCGCAGCTCGAAGTTCATCATCGAGTGATAGGTACCGCACATCTCGGTGCAGCGCCCGACGAAGGCGCCTTCCTTCTCGATGTCGGTGACCTGGAAGATGTTGTCGGAGTGGTTTTCCTTCGGGTTCGGGTTCACGTCACGCTTGAACAGGAACTCGGGAACCCAGAATCCGTGGATGACATCAGCCGAGGCGATCTGGAATTCGATGATGCTCTCGGTGGGAACCACGAGCACCGGAATCTCTTCGCTGGAGCCGATGGTCTCGATCGTGTCGTAGTGCAGGTACGAGAGGTCGTTCGGATTCTTGCCGTGAATGGCGCCCGGTTGCGGGTGGCCCTTCTCGTCCGTCCGCTCCTCGGACTCCGCGACAGCCTCGGCGTTGGCGCCTTCGCGCACCTTGTCGGCAAGGTCGAGACGCGGACCGTTCGGCATGTCGACCGTGCGGTAGCCGAACTTCCAGTTCCACTGGAACGCGGTCACGTCGACGACGACAGCGGGATTGTCGACCTTCTTGTCGACGTAGTTCTGCACGCTGACCGTGAAGTAGAAGAGCACCGCGATGATGACGAACGGCGCTGCGGTGTAACTCAATTCGAGCGGCACGTTGTACGCGGTCTGGCGTGGGAATTCCGGATCGCCTGCGCGGCGACGGTGGAAGACAATCGTCCAGAAGGTCAGCCCCCACACGATGACACCCATGACGAGCGCGGCGACCACGGACCAGGTCCACAGTTCACGCATCCGCTGCGCCTGCGGCGTGATGCCCTCTGGCCAGCCGAAGCGGAGCACCTCGTTGTTGATGGAGCAGCCTGACAGCACCAGAGCGGTCAAGCCGACAGATGCAGCTAGCCCGGCTCGCCGAAGAATCCGACTATGCGCCACGTTCACGCCTTCCTGATCGCCGCAAGTTTCGATGGCCTAGCCACCGGGATGGCTCGAATACTACGCAGCGTAGACCAACCTCGAGGGCTTCTCGGCTTCGGGTCTTGACCGACACTCCGAACGAACTACGGCATACTCGGCGAAGAGTTTTCGGCACCTGCCCTGACCTAGCCCGATGACCGATCGATACGAAGCGAGGTTGCCAGCACTGTGTGCGGACTACTCGGGTTCCTGACCTCGAACGGCACGACCCCCGACGGCGTGTCGGCGGTCGACGCGGCGATGCATTGCCTGCGTCACCGCGGCCCGGACGAGCACGGAACGTGGCACGACGACGACCTCATCTTCGGATTCAACCGCTTGGCGATCATCGACATCGCACATTCCCACCAACCGCTTCGGTGGGGACCGCCCGAGAATCCGGGCCGGTACGCGCTGACGTTCAACGGCGAGATCTACAACTACCTCGAGCTGCGGGCCGAACTGGCCGACGAGCACGGCGCCGAGTTCCAGACCGAAGGCGACAGCGAGGCGATCGTCGCGGCGTTCCACTACTGGGGGCCGAACGCGGTGACCCGCCTGCGCGGCATGTTCGCCTTCGCCATATGGGACACCGATACCCGCGAGCTTTTCGTCGCACGGGATCAGTTCGGCATCAAGCCGCTGTTCTTCGCGACCGGGCCGAACGGCACGGCATTCGGTAGCGAGAAGAAGTCGCTGCTGGAGTTGGCGTCGCTCATCGGTATCGGCACCGAACTGGACCCGCGTGCCATCGAGCACTACACGGTGCTGCAGTACGTCCCGGAACCCGAAACGCTGCACGCCGACATTCGCCGCCTCGAGTCCGGTAGTTACGCGCACCTGAAGCCTGGCGAAGTGCCGGAGATCACGCGTTACTTCACGCCGAAGTTCCGAGTGCGCCCTTTCACCGACGGTTCCGCCGCGGCGCGCTACAAAGAGATTGCCGAGGCGCTGGAAGATTCCGTCGCCAAGCACATGCGCGCTGACGTCACGGTCGGCTCGTTCCTCTCCGGTGGCATCGATTCGACTGCGATCGCTGCCCTCGCCATGCGCCACAATCCGAAACTCATCACGTTCACGACGGGTTTCGAGCGCGAGGGCTATTCGGAGGTCGACGTCGCAGCCGAATCTGCCGCCGCCATCGGCGCGCGGCACATCGTGAAGGTCGTCGGTCCCGAGGAGTTCGCAGCGGCGATTCCGGAGATCGTCTGGTACCTCGACGACCCCGTTGCCGACCCCGCGCTCGTCCCCCTGTACTTCGTCGCCAAGGAAGCCCGTAAACACGTCAAGGTCGTGCTTTCGGGTGAGGGCGCAGACGAGTTGTTCGGTGGGTACACGATCTACCGCGAACCGCTGTCGTTGCGCCCGTTCGAGCGGTTGACCCCCGGTCTGCGACGTGCTGCGGCTCGCCTTTCGGACCGGATGCCGGAGGGTCGCCGCGGCAAGAGCCTGCTCAACCGTGGCTCGATGTCGCTCGAAGAGCGCTACTACGGCAATGCGCGCAGCTTCAACGACGCGCAGCTGCGCGCGGTGCTGCGCGATTTCCGACCGGAGTGGACGCATCAAGATGTGACCGCACCGATCTACGCGCAGTCGGAGGGCTGGGATCCGGTAACCCGGATGCAGCATCTCGATCTGTTCACGTGGCTACGTGGCGACATTCTCGTGAAGGCCGACAAGATCACCATGGCCAATTCACTCGAGCTGCGGGTGCCTTTCCTCGATTCGGAAGTCTTCCGCGTCGCCGAGCAGGTACCGCTCGAGCAGAAGATCACGAAGGACACGACCAAGTACGCGTTGCGTCAGGCGTTGGAGGGCATCGTGCCCGGCCATGTGCTGCATCGAGCGAAGCTCGGGTTCCCCGTGCCGCTGCGGCACTGGCTGCGTGGCCCGGAACTGTTCGACTGGGCGCATCAGCAGATCGCCGACTCGCAGACCGACCACCTGCTGAACAAGGCTGCGATCAAGGACATGCTCGACGATCACCGGACGGGCCGAACCGATCACAGCCGTCGACTGTGGACCGTTCTGGTCTTCATGATCTGGCACGGCATCTTCGTCGAAGAGCGCATCGTGCCGAATATTCAGGAGCCGGCCTACCCGATTTCGCTGTAGGCGGCTACGCCGCTCGTAAGTCTTTTCGGTGGCCAGGACCTCCGAAAGGACTCACGAGGCGCGAAGCGCCCTCCCGATTTCGTCGGCCGCTTCGGTGCCGTAGGCATCGGCAAGACGCTTGAGCGCGTCGTCACGATCGAGGGACCACTCCTGCGTTCCGACCGTTTCCAGTACGAGCACGGCGACCAGCGAACCGAGTTGAGCCGATCGTTCGATGCTGAGGCCACCGGTGTGACCGGTGAGGAAGCCTGCGCGGAAGCCGTCGCCGACACCGGTCGGATCGACCTTGCTCGTCTCGGGGACGACGCCGACGCGGATCAAGGCACCGTCGGAGTCGATGATCTCGACGCCCTTCGACCCGAGCGTGGTGACGCGGATGCCGACCTTCTCGGCGATCTGGTCCTCGCTGAGACCGGTCTTCTGCCGGAGCAGACCCCACTCGTACTCGTTTGTGAAGAGGTACTCGGCACCGTCGATGAGCTTGGCGGCATCTTCGCCGTCGAGACGAGCGAGCTGCTGTGACGGGTCTGCGGCGAACGGAATGCCGAGCGCACGGCATTCTTCGGTGTGACCGACCATCGCAGCGGGATCGTTCGCACCGATGAGCACGAGGTCGGGCGCCGGGTCGAGCGCTGCGATCGAGATTTCCCTCGCTTCGCTCATCGCACCCGGGTAGAACGACGCAATCTGAGCCATGGCCTCGTCGGTCGTGCAGACGAAGCGTGCCGTTTGGGCTTTCGTCGAGACGCGAACACCGCTGCAGTCGACGTTCGAGGCTTCCAGCCAGGCCTGGTAGTCGGCGAAGTCGGGGCCGACGGCGCCGATGAGCAGCGGTGAGCCGCCGAGCTGACCGATCGCGTAGGCGATGTTGCCGCCCACTCCCCCGCGCCGGACGACGAGGTCGTCGACGAGGAAACTCAACGACACATGCTCGAGCTGATCTGCCAGCAGGAGCTCGGAGAATTTTCCGGGGAACGTCATCAGATGATCGGTTGCGATCGATCCGGATACGGCAATGGTCACGAGCTGGTGCCTTTCAGCTGAACATGGCTATGCGAGGCCGTCCACGAAAGACGGCCCCGCATCAGGGAGTTTCACCGGTTGTAGCGACGAGATCAGTTGAAGCTGTCGCCGCAGGCGCAGGAGCCCGAGGCATTCGGGTTGTCGATCGTGAATCCCTGCTTTTCGATCGTGTCGACGAAATCGACGATTGCGCCCTCGACGTAAGGCGCGCTCATCCGGTCGACAGCAAGGCTGACGCCACCGAAGTCGACGATCAGGTCGCCGTCGAGGCTGCGGTCGTCGAAGAAGAGCTGGTAACGCAGGCCGGCGCAGCCGCCGGGCTGAACAGCGATCCGAAGTGCGAGGTCGTCACGACCCTCCTGGTCCAGAAGCGCCTTCGCCTTGGCCGCTGCGGCGTCGCTCAATTTCACGCCGTGAGTGGTGGTGGTCTCGTTCTGCACAGTCATTGACTCTCCCTATCGCAAGCTGTTCGTCCCCGTGAACGCTTCCAACGGTACTCCGGCCGAACCTATTCCTCGAAACGGAGAATTCTCCGCACTCGAGTCCGGTTTCTCCATTTCGCCGACAATCCAATAGCCTGGAGGAGTGAAGCTGTTACGCCGTGGCAACTCCGATGATTCGGACGCAAGTACCAAGCCATCGACTCCGGTCGAAGACGCCGGGTCGAAGGTGAGCCTCGGCAAGGGCAAGCCGACCCCCAAGCGACGTGACGCGGAAGCTCGCAGACGCGGACCTGTCGCCCCTGCACCGATGAACTCCAAGGAAGCCCGCGCTCGCAAGAAGGCGACCAAAGGCACCAAGGAGGACCGTAAGGCCCAGTCCGCCGAGCGTCGTGCAGCCGCGACCCTGCGTCGTGAGCGGATGGCTGCCGGTGACGACAAGTACCTGCTGCCCCGCGACAAAGGTCCGGTTCGTGCGTATGTTCGCGATCTGATCGATTCACGACGCAACCTCGTCGGCATGTTCATGCCCGCGGCTCTGATCCTGATCGTGACGATGTTCGTCAGTCCGGCAGTGCAGTTCATCGTCACGTTCGCGATGCTCATCATGATGGTCTTCATGGTCGGCGAGGGCATCTACCTGGGCAAGATGGTCAACAAGCGCGTTCGTGAACGGTTCCCGGATTCGATCGACGGTGGCTTCAAGCTCGGTTGGTACGGCTTCACTCGCGCGTCGCAGATCAAGAAGATGCGGCTGCCGAAGCCTCGTGTGAAGCCCGGCGACGCGGTCTGAGCCGACCCGCTCCGAGCCCACAGGGCCCGGACCTCCGCCTGACCCCGCCGCTCAGTTGTGCGGCGCCCTGCGACTCATCGCGATGATGTCGGCGAACTCTCGTGCCGCGTCACGGTCCATGGGATTCGACGAACCCATGAAGCCGGTCGGCCGGAAATAGTCGCGCACGGAGCGCGCGACGTCGCGCCAACTCCGCCGCGCTGTGCGTGGCGCCATGACGCCGTAGTCGATTGTTTGGTACCTGGCTGCATCGAATGTGGTCATGGCAGTAAGTTTGCGCTCAGAAACTTTCCGCCGAAAGTGGCAGCACTGACATAGTCCGACAACATTCTGCCATATACTCGATTTATGTTGTCCAAGGTCGCGACCGTGCTGGTGGAACCTGCAACCATGTTCGAACTCGGCGTGGTCTGCGAGGTTTTCGGGCTCGACCGCACGGATGTAGGTCTGCCTGCGTTCGACTTCCGCGTCTGCGGCCAGTACCCCGGCGTCCCGCTGACCATGTCGACTCCCGGCATCAAGGTGACGCCGGAATTCGGACTGGACGGGCTGCGCGGCGCCGACCTGGTCGCGATTCCCGCATCGCACACCACCAGGGACTACGCCCCCGAAGTCGTCGAAGCGATCCGCGACGCGTACGACGCAGGCGCAACAGTTCTCACGGTCTGCTCGGGCACCTTCCTCGCAGGCGCGGCCGGCTTGCTGGACAACCGCAAGTGCACAACGCACTGGCGGTACGTCGACGCGCTCGCTGCGCAATTCCCTCTTGCGACGATCGACCCCGACGTCCTGTTCGTCGACGAGGGCAACCTCATCACCAGCGCGGGAACCGCGGCCGGTATCGACGCCTGCCTGCACCTGGTTCGGCGCGAACTCGGCAGTTCCGTTGCCAACGCGATCGCACGACGGATGGTCGTACCGCCGCAGCGCGACGGCGGCCAGCGCCAGTTCATCGAACGTCCTGTCGTCGAATGTCGTTCCGACAGTTTGAGTTCCATCCTCGATTGGCTGACGGACAACCTTGCGGAAGCACACACGATCGAGGACCTTTCGGCGCGTGCCGCGATGTCCACACGGACCTTCGCACGCAAGTTTGCGGCGGAGACCGGGACGACACCGGTCAAATGGCTGACCAATCAACGGGTGCTGCTCGCCAAGCAACTTCTCGAAGACACCGACCTCGGACTCGAATCGATCTCCAGCCGTTGCGGTTTCGGATCGAGTGCGCTGTTGCGTCACCACTTCAATCGCGTCGTCGGCCTCGCGCCCGTCGACTATCGTCGCCGCTTCGGCTGCATGGCCACCCAGGTTGGTAGCGTCTAGCCTCGTGCCGTCCGACTCACTCCCCCGCCGAACGCTCGTTCTCGGTGGCGCACGGTCGGGAAAGTCGGCTGTCGCGGAGGCAATGTTCGGCGACGATGCTGTCCGCTACGTCGCTACTGCCCGACGCGACGCATCCGACGCCGACTTCGAGCACCGCATTGCCGCACACCGAATCCGACGACCGCAGTCGTGGACGGTGGTCGAAAACCAGGATCTGGTCGACACATTGGCAACCGGCGCCGGACCCACACTGGTCGACGACATCGGCACCTGGCTGACCGATCGAATCGACGCCGAGCAGGCATGGGAAAGCCCGCGCGGGACCGTCGACACCGATCAACTCGTCAGCGCCGTTGCCGACTATCCGGGCCGTCTTGTCGTCGTCAGTCCCGAGGTCGGGCTCGGCGTTGTTCCCGCGACCCGGTCCGGACGACTGTTTCGCGACGAGATCGGAGTGCTCAATCAGCGCCTCGCGCAGGCATGCGACGACGTGTTGTTCGTGATCGCAGGCCTCACAACGAGGCTGAAGTGAAAGGGTTCCGTTGAGCACAGCACTGTCGAAGGGTGGCGCATTCGGCGTCGTCGAAGCACCCGATGCCGCGGTCCGAGAGCAGGCGCAGGCTCGTCAGCTGCAGCTGACGAAACCAGCGGGGTCCCTTGGCCGACTCGAACAGCTCGGCAACTGGGTGGCCGCCTGCCAAGGCGTCTGTCCGCCAAAGGCTTTCGCGCGCCCGCGAGTTGTGATCTTCGCAGGTGACCACGGCGTGACCGCCAACGGCGTCTCCGCGTTTCCCAGTGAAGTCACGATGCAGATGGTCGGCAATTTCCTGGCAGGTGGTGCCGCGGTCAACGCACTTGCTGCCGTTGCTGGGGCGAGCGTTCGCGTCGTCGACATCGCTGTCGACGGCGAGACCGACCCAGCCATCTCGGCGCACAAGGTCCGTCGCTCGTCGGGATCGATCGCAACCGAGGACGCCTTGACGGCAGAGGAGGTCGACCAGGCGATCGCAGCCGGCCGCGCGGTCGCCGACGAAGAGGTCGACGCAGGCGCTGACCTCCTGATCGCAGGCGACATGGGGATCGGAAATACAACTCCGGCAACAGTTCTCGTCGCTGCGCTGACCGACACCGAACCTGTCGCGGCGGTCGGACGCGGCACCGGCGTCGACGACGCGGGCTGGATGCGCAAGACGGCAGCAATACGTGACGCACTGCGCCGAGCGCGGCCGGTCGTCAAGAATCCCATCGACCTGCTGCGTGTTGCTTCCGGCGCCGATATCGCTGCGATGGCGGGCTTTCTGTCGCAGGCGGCGATCAGGAAGACGCCGGTGATCCTCGACGGCGTCGTCGTCACCGCCGCCGCACTTGTCGCCGAAGACCTCGCGCCGGGCGCGAGCGCGTGGTGGGTCGCCGGACACCGTTCGACCGAACCCGCACATACGTTGGCACTGAAACAACTTCGGCTCGAGCCGCTGATCGAGATGGAGATGCGACTCGGCGAAGGATCGGGCGCGTTGACGGCGTTGCCGATCCTGCACGCAGCTGTGGCAACGCTCGCCGAGATGGCGACCTTCGGCGATGCCGGAGTGACCGACCGATCGTGAACGGACTCCGGCTCGCGTTCTCCTGGCTGACGGTCCTGCCGATCAGCGGACCGGGGTCCGTCGACCGCGATACCTCCGGACGGGCGATTCGCCTCGTCCCGCTGACCGGCGTCGCACTCGGCACGGCTGCGGCAGGGCTGTTGTGGCTGCTCGTGAGTGCAGGGTTCACGCCCCTGCTTGCCGGTCTGCTCACGGTTGCGGCACTCGCGCTTGCGAGCCGTGGCATGCACATCGACGGCCTTGCCGACACGTTCGATGGGCTGGGTTGCTATGGGCCGCCCGAGCGGGCTCGCGAGGTGATGCGGTCGGGTGGTGCCGGACCATTCGGCGTGGCAGCGATCGCCGTTTCGATTGGTGTGCAAGCTATTTCGTTCGGCGTCCTGGCAACCGCAGGAGCGTGGCTTGCCGTTGCAGTAGCCGTCACAGCGGGACGTGTTGCCGTCGTCATCGCCTGTCGTCGCGGTACCCCGGCAGCGACCGACACCGGCTTCGGCGCGCTGGTCGCCGACACTCAGCCGCTGTGGATCGGCATCGCGTGGACCGCGCCGCTGCTTGCCGTCGCAACCTGGAGTACCGACCGCAGCTGGCTTGGACCGGTCGCCGTCGTACTCGCACTCGCGGGATCGGTTCTGCTCGTCCGCCACTGTGTACGCCGCTTCGGAGGACTCAGCGGCGACGTCCTCGGCGCGACCATCGAAGTAAGCGTGGCCGTCACCGCGTGTGTGCTCTCTGCCAGCTAAGCGATTTCGCCGACCAGATAGCGCTGCAGCGTCGGCGCGATGGCCGCGACGAGGGTGTCGACATCGGCAGAGGCGATCGGCTCCGTCCGCGCCGCGTAGCGCATCATCCCGAGACCGACGAGTTGCGACGCGCAGAGCGACGCGCGCAGCGGAATATCGTCGGCCCCGATCGCGACGAGCAGCTTCTCGAAAATCGGACCGATGAACAGGGCCTGCAGTGTTTCGACCGCCTTCGTCGCGCTGACCGCGCCGACCGTCGTCGCTGCGAACGGTCCGCCGCCTGCCGCGTCCCAGGTGACGATCAGCTGCCGCAGCGTTCGCGTACCGAGTTCTTCGGCGGTCCCCGTGATCAATCGATCGATGAAGTCCGGGGTACGGATCGGCAGCCGCAGCTTGGCCGCGACCGCGTCGAGATGTTTGCCGGCAAAGCCTGCTGCGCCTGATTCGTTGGACATCACAGTGCTCAGATTGACCCGCGGGCGGGCCGAATGCAACGGCCCACGCTGACACAGTCGGTGAATAGTTGCCGGGCCGGTGCTGCCGCGTCGTACGGCAGCGGAGACAATCGAAGTATGTCCGCAGACCGTCTGTACTTTCGCCAGTTGCTGTCCGGCCGTGATTGGGCCGTTGGAGATCCGATCGCGACGCAGATGCGCAACTTCGCGTACCTGATCGGCGACCGCGAGACGGGCGACTGCCTTGTCGTCGATCCCGCCTACGCGGCAACCGATCTCGTCGATGCAGCCGAGGCAGACGGGATGAGGGTCTCCGGCGTCCTTGTCACCCACCATCATCCCGACCATGTCGGCGGCGAGATGATGGGCTTCTCACTGCCAGGTCTGGCCGATCTGCTCGAGCGCGTTGCCGTACCCGTTCACGTGAACGAACATGAGGTGCAGTGGGTTTCGCGCGTCACCGGGATCTCGGCAGGCGACCTCACCGGACACGCCCACCGCGACAAGGTCAGCGTCGGCGCGATCGACATCGAGTTGCTGCACACACCTGGACACACACCGGGCAGCCAGTGCTTTCTGCTCGACGGTCGTCTGGTCGCCGGTGACACGCTGTTCCTCGACGGTTGTGGACGGACCGACTTTCCCGACGGCGATGTCGACGAGATGTTCCGCAGCCTGCAGAACCTCGCCAAGCTCGACGGGGACCCGACAGTCTTTCCAGGCCACTGGTATTCGACGGATTCGAGTGCTTCGCTGTCGACGGTCCGCAGCACGAACTATGTCTTCCGGCCACGCAATCTCGAGGAATGGCGGTCGATGTTCGGCGGCTGAGCCGATCCGAAGATCGGCCCGAACCTCAGCGGAGCTTCGTCATCCAGCCGTGGATGTCGGCGAAGGTACCGCGCTGGATTCCGGTGAGCGTGTCGCGCAGCGCCATCGTCACTTCACCGGGTTCGCCGTCGGCGATCGTGAAGTCGCCAGCCGCCGATTTCACCGAGCCGACCGGTGTGATGACAGCGGCCGTTCCACACGCGAACACCTCGGTGATCTCGCCGGACTTGGCCTTCTTCTGCCACTCCTCGGTCGAGATCTTGCGTTCTTCGACGGCGAACCCGGCATCGGCAGCAAGGGTCAACAACGATTCGCGCGTGATGCCTGGCAGCAGCGAACCCGACAGCGACGGCGTCACCAGCCGCGCATCGGGTCCGGACCCGAAGACGAAGAACAGGTTCATGCCACCCATCTCTTCGACGTACTTTCGCTCGATCGCATCGAGCCACACGACCTGGTCGCAGCCTTTTTCTGCAGCCTGCGCCTGCGCGACGAGCGAGGCGGCGTAGTTGCCTGCGAACTTGGCCGCACCGGTGCCGCCGGGTGCCGCACGGACGTATTCCGTTGACAGCCAGACGCTTACAGGCTTCACACCGCGAGGGAAGTAAGCGCCTGCGGGCGATGCGATCACCAGGTAGCGGTACTTGTTTGCGGGACGTACGCCGAGACCGGGCTCGGTCGCGAACATAAACGGCCGGACGTACAGTGCGTCCTCACCGCCGGCTTTGGGAACCCACTCGTTGTCGGCATCGACCAATTCGACGATCGACTGAATGAACAGTTCGGCTGGCAGTTCCGGCATCGCGAGCCGGCGCGCCGAATTCTGCAGCCGCCGTGCGTTGGCATCGATCCGGAACGACGCGATGCCGCCGCCCGGCTGCCGGTACGCCTTGAGGCCTTCGAAGATCGACTGCCCGTAGTGCAGCACCATCGCGGACGGGTCGAGCGGGATCGAGCCGTAGGGCGCAACCGTGGCGTTGGTCCAGCCACCATCGACGGTGTAGTCGATGGAAACCATGTGGTCGGTCATGAACTTGCCGAAACCTGGTGCCGCCAAGATATCCGCACGCGCCTGCTCGGTTGCCGGAGCGGGGTGTGGAATACGAGTGAACTGGGTGGCGACTGTCATGCGTCGATCTTATCGAACCGTTTGTCGGTTCAACGGATGGCTCACATGGTATTGACCTCGACGAACGGCGGATCGACGACCTCGCAGCGCAACCGCCTGCCGCGCACGTCGACCTCGACCTCGTCACCGACGTCGACGCCGGGATCGGTGTCGACGAGCGCGAGCGCGATGCCGACCTTCAACGTCGGCGAGAAGGTGCCCGATGTCGTCTCTCCGACGGCCTCGCCGTCGCGCAGCACCGACTGACCTTGGCGCAGCACGCCTCGATCGATTGCGCGCAGCCCCCACATCTTTCGACGTGGACCGTCCGCGCGTTCCTGCGCCAACGCGGTCTTGCCCCAGAAGTCCGGCTTCTTCCAGCCGATGGCCCATCCGGTGCGCGCCTGCAGTGGGGAGATCTCGAGCGAAAGTTCGTGTCCGTGCAGCGGATAGCCCATCTCGGTCCGCAGGGTGTCGCGGGCGCCGAGGCCTGCCGCTTCTCCCCCGGCAGCCTTCACCTGTTCGAGGATTGCGCGGAACAGCTTCTCGCCGTCGGCCCAGCTCGGCAGCAGTTCGTAGCCGTGTTCGCCGGTGTAGCCGGTCCGGCAGACTCGCACCGCGACTCCGTCCCAGGTGGCGTCCTCGTAGGCCATGTACTCGAGGTCGGTCGGCAGGCCGAGTGCGGTGAGCACGTCGGCCGAACGCGGCCCCTGGACAGCGAACACCGCGAAGTCGCGATGTTGGTCGGTGACGGTGATCCCCTCCGGCGCATCGGCTTTCAATGCTGCGACGACAGCGGCGGTGTTGGCGGCGTTGGGGACCAGGAAGATTTCGTCGTCGTCGACGTAGTAGGCGATCAGATCGTCGACGACGCCACCGTCCGACGCGCAGCACAGCGTGTACTGCGCTTTGCCCGGCCTGATCCGACCGAGGTCGTTCGTCAGCGTCGCGTTCACGTACGCGGCGGCACCCGGACCGCTGACCGTTGCCTTGCCGAGGTGGCTGACATCGAAAAGACCGACGGTCTCGCGGACCGCAGTGTGCTCGGCGACCGTCCCCGCGTAGGAGACGGGCATCGCCCAGCCGCCGAACGATGCGAAGGTGGCACCGAGTTCGGTGTGCACGGCGTCAATCGGGCCCTGAAGAAGGTCGTCGGTCATGGGAGTCAACGCTAGCTCGAGGGGGTGTCGGGTCGCGTCGCTAGCATTGGTCCCACCAATCATCGCTGCCGCCACGACCTGCGCGCCGCATCGAACGCAAAGAAGGAGAGCCTGTGAGTTCCCAGACGCCGCCCCGACCGCTCGGACCCGAGTTGACGCTCGCCGACAACCTCGACGACGCCGCGGACGTGCTGGTGATCGGACTGCACACAGGTGAGGACGGGCCGTCGGCGGTCGTCGGCGACGACATCCTCGACGCGGCCGTCGTCGACGAGATCTTGGCCGCTCTGCGCGCCGTCGGAGCGAAAGGCAAAGCGGAGGAACTGACGCGTATCGCAGCGCCTGCCGCGCTGCCGGTCGACAGTGTGCTCGCCGTCGGGCTCGGTAAGGCCGACGATGTCACGCCGGAGCAGATCCGCAAGAGTGCGGGTGTCGCTGCCCGCTCGTTGGTGGGCGTCGAATCCGCCGCAACGACACTGTCGACTCTCGACGTCGGCGCAGCCGCCGAGGGTTTCTACCTCGGTGCCTATACCTTTTCGAAGTTGAAGACCAAAGACGTGACGACGCCGTTGCAGCGGGTTGTCCTGCTGTCGACCGACAAGTCGGCGGCCGGAGCGCTCACCCGATCGGCCGCCATCGCCGAAGCAGTCGCGACCGCGCGTGAGTTCGTCAACACCCCGCCGAGCCATCTCTACCCCGCCGAGTTCGCTTCGCAGGCAGAGGCTCTCGGCAAAGCAGCGGGACTGGCAGTCGAGATCCTCGACGACAAGGCACTCGAGCAGGGCGGCTACGGCGGCATCTTCGGTGTCGGCAAGGGGTCCTCACGGCTACCGCGACTGGTTCGTCTCACCTACTCGAGCGGCAAGGACGACGCGACCAAGGTCGCGCTCGTCGGCAAAGGCATCACGTTCGACACCGGCGGCATCTCGATCAAGCCCGCCGCGAACATGGAGAACATGACCTCCGACATGGCGGGCGCCGCCGCGGTCATCGCGACGATCGTCCTCGCCGCGAAGCTGGAACTTCCGCTCGACGTGATCGCCACCGTCCCGATGGCGGAGAACATGCCGTCCGACACCGCACAGCGGCCCGGCGATGTGCTGACCCAGTTCGGTGGCACGACGGTCGAAGTCATCAACACCGACGCCGAAGGCCGGTTGATCCTTGCCGACGCGATCGTGCGCGCCTGCATCGACTCCCCTGCCTATCTGATCGATACCGCGACGCTGACAGGCGCTCAGCAGATCGCCCTCGGCAATCGCACACCCGGCGTGATGGGAACGGAGGAGTTCCGTGATCGGGTCGCCAGGATCTCGCAGGAGACCGGCGAAAACGGTTGGCCCATGCCGCTTCCCGCGGAACTCCGCGCCGACCTCAATTCGAAGGTCGCCGACCTCGCGAACGTCACGAACCACCGCTACGGCGGCATGTTGTCGGCAGGTCTGTTCCTGAAGGAGTTCGTCCCCGACGACGTTGCGTGGGCGCACATCGACATCGCGGGTCCGGCGTACAACACCGGCGGACCGTTCGGCTACATCGGTAAAGGTGGTACCGGCGTACCGGTTCGCACCTTGATCGCGGTTCTGGAAGACATCGCTGCCAACGGTTGAGCGCCGTTCGCTGTCAGCTTCCCTCTGCCTGACGACGGCGCTCGATCTTCTTGCGAGCGTCGTAGTCACGCATCCGCTGCGGGTATCCCGTCTTCCATACGTCGTAGACGGGAATACCGAGGTCTTCGGCAAGTTTCTGCGCCCCACGCTCCCCCACTATTCGGCGCGTCCATTCCCCGTCGACAGCGATCAAGACGGCGGTCACGTCCGTTACCGTCGTCTTCGGTTCGACGTATGCCTCGACCCCCGTGTGCGTCTTCGCCCAGTTCGCCAAATATTGCGCGTCCTGAGTGCTCGTCTTGCCAGAGCCACCCGCTTTACGACGCGAGAACCTACTCAACAACCCCACCCTTGGCTCCTCACCCTCGAATCCCTGTTGAGACATCTCCCCGCGCGCAACTTCCGGCGACAAGCTCGCAACCTCGGTGACGATTCTGCCAGCGATGTCGAACATCGTGCCCTGCGCGCAACGCGGTTCGCCGAGGAATGCAAGGATGAAGATCGCCGCAAGTACCCGCGCAAAACGCAATGGCAACGCACAATGGTGGTCGACCAGGAGTCGCCCGCTACCGAGAACCCGAACTCAATCTCGAGGAGTCAAAAGACATGGCCTTCTCCGTCCAGATGCCAGCGCTTGGGGAGAGCGTCACCGAAGGAACGGTGACCCGTTGGCTCAAGCAGGAGGGAGACACGGTCGCAGTCGACGAGCCGTTGCTCGAAGTCTCCACCGACAAAGTCGACACCGAGATCCCTTCCCCCGCAGCAGGTGTGCTCACGAAGATCACCGCACAGGAAGACGACGTCGTGGAAATCGGCGGCGAGCTCGGTGTGATCGGCGACGCCGACGAATCCGAAGACTCTTCGGGGTCGAGCGATTCGGAAGCGAAAGCTGAGCCGGAACCCGAGCCCGAGCCCGAACCGGCCGCCGAGCCGGAGCCGCAGGCCGAGGAAGAAGCCGCGGACGAGCCCGAACCCGAACCTGCCGCCAAGTCCGAAAAGTCGTCCGGCGGCGGCAACTCCGGCACTTCGATCACGATGCCCGCACTCGGCGAGTCGGTCACCGAAGGCACTGTCACGCGCTGGTTGAAGGCTGTCGGCGACGAGGTCGCGGTCGACGAAGCTCTACTCCAGGTCTCGACCGACAAGGTGGACACCGAGATTCCGTCCCCGGTCGCTGGAACACTGCTCGAGATCACCGCCGAGGAAGACGACGTCGTCGAGGTCGGCGGTCAGCTCGCGATCGTCGGATCCGGTTCGCCGGCCAAGGCCGAATCGAAGCCCGAACCCGAGCCGGAACCCGAGAAGAAGCCCGAGCCGGAACCCGAGCCAGAGCCTGAGCCGGAGAAGAAGCCGGAACCAAAGCCCGAACCGAAGGCCGAGGCCAAGCCCGAACCGAAGGCGGAGCCAGCACCCGCGAAAGCCGAGAGCTCCAAGTCCGAAAGCAGTGGCTCGAGCGACTCGTCGCCCTACGTCACGCCGTTGGTTCGCAAGCTCGCCTCCGACAACGACGTCGATCTGTCGTCGGTCAAGGGCACCGGTGTCGGCGGACGCATCCGCAAGCAGGATGTGCTCGCGGCAGCCGAAGCCAAGAAGGCTCCCGAAGCGCCTGCCCCCGCGAAGGCCCCTGCCGAAGCCCCTGCTGCTGCTGCGAAGAAGCCTGCAGCCGGTCGGCCCGAGCTCGAGCACCTTCGTGGAACGACGCAGAAGGCCAATCGAATTCGCCAGATCACGGCGATCAAGACCCGCGAATCGCTACAGACGACGGCTCAGCTGACGCAGGTCCACGAGGCCGACCTCACCAAGATCGCGGCGTTGCGCACCAAGGCGAAGGCAGGCTTCAAGGAACGCGAGGGTGTGAACCTGACGTTCCTGCCGTTCTTCGCGAAGGCAGTCGTCGAGGCTCTCGGTGTGCACCCGAACGTCAACGCCAGCTACGACGAGCCTGCCAAGACGATCACCTACCACCCGGCAGTGCATCTCGGCATCGCTGTCGACACGGACCAGGGTCTGCTGTCGCCGGTGATCCACAACGCGAGTGATCTCTCGATCGCAGGCCTCGCACGGGCCATCGCAGACATTGCCGGTCGCGCACGCAGCGGTGGACTCAAGCCCGACGAGCTGTCGGGTGGCACGTTCACGATCACCAACATCGGCAGTCAGGGTGCCTTGTTCGACACCCCGATTCTGGTGCCGCCGCAAGCGGCGATGCTCGGCACGGGTGCGATCGTCAAGCGTCCGGTCGTTGTCACCGACGAACTCGGCAGCGAGTCGATCGGTGTTCGGTCGATGTGCTACCTCCCGCTGACCTACGACCATCGCCTGGTCGACGGTGCCGATGCGGGCAGGTTCCTCACGACGATCCGGCAACGGCTCGAAGAGGCAGCATTCGAAGCCGAACTCGGGCTTTGAGTACTGAACGAAAACACCTGAATGAAGATCGCGATCGCTGGTTCGTCCGGATTGATCGGGACGGCGCTTGTCGCGTCGTTGCGGCACGACCGTCACGATGTCGTGCGGTTGGTGCGCCGTCCCCCTGCCGGTGCGGACGAGTTCCAGTGGGACCCGGAACAAGCCATCATCGATCCCGGTGCACTTCGTGGTGCCGACGCCGTAGTCAATCTCTGCGGCGTCGGTATCGGCGAAAAGCGCTGGACGGGCGCGTTCAAACAACAGCTGCGTGACAGCCGGATCACGCCGACCGATGTGTTGGCCAACGAGGTCGCGAAGGTCGGGGTTCCGGTTCTGGTCAATGCCAGCGGCATCAACTTCTACGGTGACACGGGCGACCGGATCGTCGACGAGTCCACACCCGTCGGCACCGGTTTCTTCCCGACGCTGTGTCGCGATTGGGAGGATGCGACGCACGCTGCCACGGCTGCGGGTGCGCGAACCGTCCTGCTTCGCAGTGCACCGGTGATGGCACGGCGTGGTGGCGCGCTCGGCAGGCTGCGGTTGCTCTACTCGGTCGGTTTGGGCGGCAGGCTCGGCAGCGGCAGGCAGTACTTTCCGTGGATTTCGATGGTCGACGAGATTCGGGCGATCAAGTTTCTGGTGACCGACTCCAGCCTCTCGGGTCCGGTCAATCTGGTCGGTCCGGCGCCGGTCACCAATGCGCAGTTCAACAAGGCGATGTCGCGGGCGATCCATCGCCCGGCACCGTGGGTCGTTCCGAAATTTGCTCTGACGGCTCTGCTGGGCGATCTGGCGAACGAGGGGCTGCTTGTCGGACCGAGAGCAATTCCGGCCGCGCTCGAGGGTGCCGGGTACTTGTTCCGCCACAACACGATCAACGAAGCGCTGGAAGCGGCGATCGGTTGACCGTGATCAGGGACGCGCGTCGTGACGACCTGCCCGAGATCCTCGTGATTCACAACAGGGCCATCGTCGACACGACTGCCAACTGGGACGAGAACGAGGTCGATCTCGCCGACCGCGATCGCTGGTTCGATCAACGTGCCGCCGACGGCCATCCCATCCTTGTCGCCGAGATCGACGGGGTGGTAGCGGGTTTCGCGTCCTACGGTCCGTGGCGGGCGAGGTCCGGCTATCGCCACACCGTCGAGAACTCCGTGTACGTCGCCGACTCCTACCACCGGCGTGGGATCGCGACGGCGCTGCTTGCCGAACTGCTCGAGCGCGCCCGCCAGGGTGGCATCCATGCCGTGGTTGCGGGTATCGAAGCGTCGAATCTCACGTCGATCGCCCTGCACGAAAAGTTCGGTTTCCGCGTGGTCGGCCGATTGCCCGAGGTGGGAACCAAGTTCGACCGTTGGCTCGACCTCGTCCTGATGCAGTTGACCCTGCCGGTGGACCCGAGCGCTAGCCTTTGACCTATGAGTGTCACCGGATCTGCGCGGCTATCGAGCGACCCCGTAGTTGTCGAGCGGCTCGGCACCATCGACTACCTCGCTGCGTGGGAACGTCAGCGCAGCCTCGCGGCGGACCGCGCCGACGGTATCGGCAGCGATCATCTGTTGCTGCTCGAACATCCCTCCGTGTACACGGCAGGTAGGCGGACCGCTCCCGAGGACCGCCCGACCGATGGAACGCCCGTGATCGATGTCGATCGCGGCGGAAAGATCACGTGGCACGGACCCGGTCAGCTCGTCGGGTATCCGATCGTCAAACTCGCCGAGCCGATCGACGTCGTCAAGTACGTGCGTCGACTCGAAGAAGCGCTGATCACGGTGTGTTTCGGTCTCGGCGTCGAATGCGGTCGGGTCGAGGGCAGGTCCGGCGTGTGGCTCGCCGCTGCGCTCGAAGCCGGCACCTGGCGGCCGGAACGCAAGATCGCGGCGATCGGCGTCCGTGTGCAGCGCGGCGTCGCGATGCACGGGTTCTCGCTCAACTGCAACTCGGCGTTGACAGCGTTCGACACCATCATTCCGTGCGGCATCGCAGACGCCGGGGTGACGTCGCTGTCGCAGGAACTCGGTCGTGACGTGACGGTCGACGAGGTCACCCCCGCCGTCACAGAGGCGATGCTCGACGCTCTCGACGGGACGCTCGCCGTTGCCGACCACGACATCGACCGTGTGGTCTTCTCGGATCAGGTTCCCGAGCCGACGTTCACGACCCTGCGATTCGGCTGAGTTCGCCGGTCGCCGAGGTGTCGGGGCCTCGGCGTAACATCGCCTAGGTGACTGTCTCACCAGAGTCCCCCTCAGCAGGTTTCACCACAGCCGCCCCACAAGGGCGCAAACTGCTCCGCATCGAAGTCCGCAACTCCGAAACGCCGATCGAACGCAAACCCAACTGGATCAAGACCCGCGCAAAAATGGGACCCGAGTACACAGAACTCAAGAGTCTCGTCAAACGCGAAGGCCTGCATACCGTTTGCGAAGAAGCCGGCTGCCCCAACATCTACGAGTGCTGGGAAGATCGCGAAGCCACCTTCCTGATCGGCGGCGAACAATGCACCCGCCGCTGTGACTTCTGCCAGATCGATACCGGCAAACCCGCCCCGTTGGATCGCGACGAACCGAACCGTGTGGCCGACAGCGTTCTTGCCATGGGACTGCGCTACTCGACGATCACCGGCGTCGCTCGCGACGATCTCGACGACGGCGGAGCCTGGCTGTATGCCGAAACGGTCCGCCAGATTCACGAGCGCAACCCGGGTACGGGAGTCGAACTTCTGATACCCGACTTCAATGCTGTGCCAGCGCAGCTTGCCGAAGTATTCGAATCGCGTCCGCAGGTGCTCGCGCACAACCTCGAGACGGTTCCGCGAATCTTCAAGCGCATCCGCCCGGCGTTCCGCTACCAGCGCTCGCTCGACGTCATCACTGCTGCGCGCGACTTCGGACTTGTCACCAAGTCCAACCTGATCCTCGGCATGGGCGAGACGCCGGAGGAAGTTACCCAGGCACTGCACGATCTGCACGACGCAGGCTGCGACATCATCACGATCACCCAGTACCTGCGACCGTCACCGCGGCATCATCCGGTCGATCGGTGGGTCAAGCCGGAAGAGTTCGTCTCCCACTCCAAGGATGCCGAAGAGATCGGATTCGCCGGCGTCATGGCCGGACCACTTGTCCGGTCCTCGTACCGGGCTGGGCGGCTCTACGCGCAGGCGATGGCGCACCACGGCCGCGAAATCGCACCGGACCTGGCTCATCTCGCCAAGGAAGGCACGGCATCGCAAGAGGCGACGTCGGTGCTCGCCAGGTTCGCACCCGTTCACGCATAGGAGTCGGTCGATCTCTGCGCCCGGGTGAGATCTGCCGGGTCGTAGAAGGCTTATCCTGTCCTTATGGCGAGAGGCACGAGCAAGCCCGGCAACGAGGCGAAGGCTGCAGCAAAAGCAGCGAAAAAAGCGGCGTCCAAGCAGCGTAGGTCGCAGCTGTGGCAGGCGTTCAACATGCAGCGCAAAGAAGACAAGCTGCTGCTGCCGCTGATGATCGGTGCCGTCGTGGTCTCGACGGTCGCGTTCTTCCTGATCGGCCTGATCTTCGGTCTGCAGTGGTTCCTGCTGTCGATCGGCATCCTGGTCGGCATCCTGCTCGCGTTCATCATCTTCGGACGTCGCGTCGAGAAGACGGTCTACGGCAAAGCCGAAGGACAAGCAGGTGCGGCAGCCTGGGTGCTGGACAACCTGAAGGGCTCGTGGCGAGTCAAGAACGGGATCGTCGGCACGACGCACATGGATGCCGTCCACCGTGTGATCGGTCGGCCAGGCGTCATCCTCGTTGCCGAAGGTGCGCCGCAGCGCGTCAAGTCGCTTCTCGCACAAGAGAAGAAGAAGACCGCCCGCCTCGTCGGCGATACACCGATCTACGACATCATCGTCGGCAACGACGAGGGCCAGGTTCCGCTCAAGCAGCTGCAGAAGTACATGACCAAGCTGCCGAACAACATCGACACCAAGCGGATGGACAACATCGAGTCGCGCCTGTCCGCGCTCGGTACTCGCAGCGGTCCCCCGCTGCCGAAGGGTCCGATGCCGGCCGGGGCGAAAATGAAGGGCGTGCAGCGCACGATGCGCCGCCGCTGACTCCGTCGGAGTCGTTACCGCGACCTCAACACGACCGTCTTGGACATGCGGTCGTGCAAGCCGCGACCATCGCCGTCGGTGACGAAGGCGGGAACGACCAGCGCAAGTAGCAGCGACCGGATGCCGGCGTGCACGATGTCGACGCGCGGCGCACCGTTGGTCATCGCCACCTGTATGCCGGTGATGAGCTGACCGGGTGTGAAGGTAAACAGGGTGACCGCAAGGATGCCGAGGACCAACCAGACGAGCAGGGTGATGGTCGACGGCTGGGCGAACGGTGATGCGCTGTAGATCAACCCCGCGATGCCGAGCGAGAGCAGCCAGTCGATCAGCAACGCGATCAGACGACGGCCGGTCGGCGCGATCGAACCGACCCCGTCCTGTGGCAGGCCGAGTTTCTCGCCGCGATACGCAGTGTCTGTGTTGCCGTTGCCTTCGGGAAGGGCCGCAGAGGGACCCGACAACCACGATCCGGTTATACGTGCCATAGCAGTCAGGATAGGCGTTTGTTTCAACCCCGAGTCGCGGGCTCCGGCCCCGGATGGCAGGATGGGTGCGCTCGCTCACAATGCCTGCGTAACCGGCACATAATGCACGTATAGCCGCTTATGGCACTGTGATCGTCGATTACTGCACGTGTAACACTCGCGAAACACAGCCTTGACCGCGGGGCAACACCGCGTCCATACCGTCGGGTCGCGAAAAAGCTTTGCATTTGTAATGGCTGGGAACCGAACTGAAGGAGCACAAGCGTGGCGTTCACCACGGCCGAAGAGGTCATCAAATTTATAGCCGATGAGAACGTCGAGTACGTCGACGTCCGATTCAGCGACCTTCCCGGCATTCAGCAGCACTTCTCGATCCCTGCGAAGTCCCTCACCACGGACTTGGCAGAAGAGGGTCTCGCATTCGACGGCTCGTCGGTGCGCGGCTTCCAGTCGATTCACGAATCGGACATGCTGCTGCTTCCGGACTTCACCACAGCGCAGCTCGACCCGTTCCGTGCCGCGAAGACGGTCAACATCAACTTCTTCGTGCACGACCCGTTCACCCGTGAGTCCTACAGCCGCGACCCCCGCAACGTCGCGCGTAAGGCCGAGGAGTACTTGGTCAGCACCGGCATCGCCGACACCGCGTTCTTCGGTGCCGAGGCCGAGTTCTACATCTTCGACTCCGTTCGCTACGACTCCGGTATCAACGGTGCGTTCTACGAGGTCGATTCCATCTCGGGTTCGTGGAACACCGGCAACGAGTTCAACGCCGACGGCTCCCCCAACCGTGGCTACAAGGTTCGCCCGAAGGGCGGCTACTTCCCCGTCGCGCCGTACGACCACTACGTGGACCTGCGCGACCAGATCGCCACCAACCTGCAGAACGCGGGCTTCGAGCTCGAGCGTGGCCACCACGAGGTCGGCACTGCCGGTCAGGCCGAGATCAACTACAAGTTCAACACGCTGCTTGCCGCTGCCGACGACCTGCAGCTGTTCAAGTACATCGTCAAGAACACCGCGTGGGCAGCAGGCAAGTCGGTCACCTTCATGCCGAAGCCGCTGTTCGGTGACAACGGCTCGGGCATGCACGTCCACCAGTCGCTGTGGAAGGACGGCAAGCCGCTGTTCCACGACGAGGCAGGCTATGCGGGTCTGTCGGACCTGGCCCGCCACTACATCGGCGGCATCCTGCACCACGCGCCGTCGCTGCTGGCCTTCACCAACCCGACGGTGAACTCCTACCACCGCCTGGTTCCGGGCTACGAAGCGCCGATCAACCTGGTGTACTCGCAGCGCAACCGTTCGGCAGCTGTCCGTATCCCGATCACGGGCAACAACCCGAAGGCAAAGCGTCTCGAGTTCCGTGCGCCCGACTCGTCCGGTAACCCGTACCTGTCGTTCGCTGCTCAGATGCTCGCCGGACTCGACGGCATCAAGAAGAAGATCGAGCCGCAGGCACCGGTCGACAAGGACCTCTACGAGCTCCCGCCCGAGGAGGCCAAGAACATTCCTCAGGCTCCGACCAGCCTGGCGTCGGTCATCGACCGCCTCGAGGCCGATCACGAGTACCTGACCGAGGGTGGCGTCTTCACCACCGACCTCATCGAGACGTGGATCAACATCAAGCGTGAGCAGGAAATTGCTCCCGTCAACCTGCGTCCGCACCCGTACGAATTCGAGCTCTACTACGACGTTTAAGCAGACGTGTAACCACACGCCGGCTCGTCAGAGTCAGACACAGTCCACCCGTTCGGCACCTGCCGGGCGGGTGGATTGTTTGTGCAGACGACCTAGTCGTCCCAGTATTCGTGGGGATGGAAATAGTGATTGATTCGGGGTTTTCGGGTCGGATCGATATGTATCGGTGGAACCCACAGAATCCGGCCGGGATATTTGTGGTCTGGTCCGGCGACGATGGTGTGCCAGTCGGTGTCTTTCAACCCCGCCAGTGGATGGTGGGTATCGCACACGAGTGCAAGTTGATCGACATCGGTGAGCCCGAGCTGCGCAACCCATTCCCGGCAATGATGACAGACACACATATTGGCTGGTCGTGAGCACGTAGGGAAGGTGCAGCCCTTGTCTTTGGCGAAACACACCAACCGTTGATCACCCTGCGCGATCCGCTAGGACCGGCCCAGGTAGATCGGACGACCATCATCATCGAACAAAGCCAGGTAGTCACGGGCGTGGCGAGCCATCCGCAGCACATCCCGGATCGGCAACAGTGATCCACCACCGGTGATCGCCGTCCCGGACGCGTCCTCGAGTTCCTTGACCGTCATCGTCGCCACCACCGTCACCGGCAGACCACGATGCTGGCCCAACGTTCCGGACGCCAATGCATCACGCAGGATCGCTGTGAGTGCGTCGTGCTGCCGCTTTTCCAGGGACCGATCATCGCGCTTCACCGTCTCGGCCGCCGGTTCCTCCTCGACCGTCGACTCCTCGTCGGCGGGGTTGAGGACTCCTGGTTTCGCGTACTTCGCGAACGCCGCCTCCAAATAGGCACGCAGTTCCGGGTCGACGCAGAAACTGCCTTTCGTCATCAGATCCGCACCTTGTGGGCCGAGAGTGAAACTGCGTTTGCGAGCACGTTCGGCCTCCGGCTGCGGGCCGTCGGGGTTCAGGTATCCCAGGATGCGGTTGGCGGCGGTGCGGAGTTGATCGGGACGCAGAATCCGCGCTTGCGCTGCAAGTTTCGTTTCGGCGAGTTCCTTCGTTTCCTCGTCGACGTGAAGTGGGACGTGACGAAAGAATTCGCGGATCACGTGCACGTGCTCGGTACCGATGGCGCCGTCGGCTTGGGCTGCGGCGGTGTTGGGCATGACAGGGTCTTGCGGTGCACCGGAGAAGGTCGTGCGGGCGGCGAGGTCGTCGGCGACGCGGATACGAGTGCGAGCATCGTGTGGGGTGATCCGCAACGCGTCAGCGAGGGTGTTGGCGAGGTTGTTGTCGCCGAGTTCACCACACCGAAATTCGCGCTGCATGATGGCGATGAGGGTGTTGCCGAAGCTCGGTATCGTCCGGACGGCAGCTTCGAGGCGCTGCAGCATCGCGAGTCGTTCTGGGCCTATCGACAATTCGGTGAAACCAGCCTCGCGCAGGTCGCGCAATCCTGCCTCGATCTTCGTCACCGCAGCGTCCACCCGGGTGGTGGGGTGCGGTGTCGGGTTCGAAAGCATGATCGAAGTCTAACTCGACCCACCGACACGGATTTGAGGAAAGTCTCTGCAGAACAACACAATTCCGCGCAATACTCGTGAGTCTTTTCGGAGGGCAGAACCACCGAAAAGATTGTGATGGGCCCTGCGGGCGCGCTGCCGGTGGATGAGAATGGTGGTGCGTGTGTCGCGTGCCGACGTCGATGTGGCTTGGCTTTGCGAGACCGTCGAAAAGATTGACGTTGGAGCCCTCACCTTCGGGTGTTCCCGGTTGCCGTTGCGAACGCGAGTAGCAGACTCTCAGTTCATCTTTGGGGCTCCGCAGGCGACACACGCGTGTCGGTTCGAGTCGAAAGGATGGGCAGGTCATGCATGTGTTGTACGAACGGTGTGCCGGCATCGATGTCGGCAAGGACGTCATCGCGGTGGCGGTCCGTCGGCCGGGCGATGGTGTCGACGGCAGGACGACGGTCAAACGCACTTTCAAAACGTTCTACGGGGTGTTACGCGAGGCCGCGAAGTGGTTGACGTCGCAGGGGGTGACCCATGTGGCGATGGAAGCAACCGGAATTTACAGTGCGCCGGTGTTGCACGCACTGGTCGAACACGGGAACTTCGCGC
>NZ_JBIMSN010000081.1:0-64869 GCF_043944905.1 Antrihabitans spumae | reverse complement strand
TTCTGAAGAATCAGTCCACTTAAGCAGATAAGCAGTACATACATTCGACACTATCGGAAGGGTCCGACACGGTCCGGCAATGTCGGGACAGAAATGTACGAAAGATGAAGCCCAGCAAGCCAATCAGAATTCGCAGGCATCACCTAACCCGGGCCGCAGCAGCAACTCGTCAGCTCCGGATCTCACACGGTCTTAGCGTTGGTTCCTATCGGGTCAGGTGAGGGTTCGGCGTCGCCGCCTTCGTCCCACCGGTCGCAGTACGTACACCAGGGCCGCAGGCGATGGTGAACCCATTCGGAATAGATAGCTGCAAATAGCCAGAGGTCACCAGGGATCGTTCTGACCCGGGAACGTTCCCAACCCACAATGAGTTCGATGACCGACGGCCCGAGGACCAACGCTGTCACCACTGCGAATCCAGGAATACTGTTCGCGAAGTGCACCAAACGCAGGAGCGGCTTCTGCCGCTCAGCTCGCAGCGGAGCATCGGCGGGCACTTCCTCTATGCACTGCAAGCACATCTGGTTGCGGCGACGATGGCTCGATGCGATGAACCAGAACGTGAGCAAAACCAGAGTGACGAGGGTGTTCAGCCACACAAGTCGGTCGAACCATGTCGCCGCCCTGACAACGACCGCCACGGCCAAGACGAACACAAGCGCGTGCGCAAATTTTGTCAGGGCTCTAAGTGACGCCGAATCGTCGCCGCTGAAGGCTGTATCGATCGACGGCATTGGTTCACTCTTTCTGCGCCGCCGGACTTTCCGGACGCCGGAGAACAGAAGTTACGCATACCCACCGACAAGTTTCTCGAGAGAAGCAGGCTCCTACCTACAGATCACCACGGGAATTTCCCGGTCGGTCCAGGCTTGGTAGTTGTCGAAGTCTGCGTACATCGCGACGAGCCGCGGCCACAGCCGGGCCCGCTCTTCCGCGTCAGCCACCGTCGCCGTCCTGCGCGTCACCTGCGATCGAACTTGCACGGTGACAGCCGGGTTGCTCTTGATGTTCCAGAACCACGCCGGATTCTTCGGGAGCCCGCCCTGCGATGCGACCACGACGATCGAGTCGCCGTCTTCCATGAATATCAGTGGGCTCACTCGCTCGATCCCGGTTTTGCGTCCGGTGGTTGTCAACAGGCACACCGGCAGACCTCGCGGGAAGGCGCTGCCGATCCGCCACTTCCCGCCGAGGCGCCCGCCGGTCGCGCGGTACAGCCGCACGTTGACTGCCGACATCGCCTTGATGAACTTGACGGTGAACGCAGAGTCGAGGCCTTTCGGCCGTGCTGTCGGCATGTATTTCGACCTCTCACTGAAACCTGTGGTGGAGCACAGTAAACCCATACCAGTCGTGAGTCCTTTCGGAGGGCCGGACCTCCGAAAGGACTCACGAGGCGCGAAGCGCCCTATTGACAGCACACTGTCACTATGACAGTCTTATGTCATGAGCATCCAGAGCAACGAAACAGTCCACTTGGCCATTTACAACACACTTGCCGACTGGGAGACCGGACACGCCATCGCGCACATCAATCAAGCTGCGTGGCAACGCGAACCCGGCCGCTACTCGGTGAAAACGGTCGGACTCGACCTCGAACCGATCACGACGATCGGCGGCGTTCGTATGATTCCCGACATGACCATCGCCGACCTCGACCCAGCAGACAGCGCGATGCTGATCCTGCCTGGAGCGAGCACATGGGAGGACGGGTCGCTGGCCCCATTCGCGGCAAAGGCACAGGAATTTCTCGCAAACGACAAGCCGGTAGCAGCGATCTGCGGTGCGACCTACGGGCTCGCAACCGCTGGCGTACTCGACACCCGACTCCACACCAGCAACGTCGACTTCTATCTGGCTGCAAGCGGTTACGGTGGCGCGCACAACTATCGCGACGAATCCGCAGTGACCGACCGCAATCTCATCACCGCCGGTGCCACCAACCAAATCGAGTTCGCACGCGACATCCTCGGTCGCCTCGACGTCTACACGCCCGAGGTTCTCGACGCGTGGTACCGCCTCTACGCCCACTCGGACGCAAGCGCTTTCGCGGTGTTGGCCGCAGCGTGAGCGAGCGAAGCCACGCCGAACTGTTCGCGGGTAGCGCGCTGACCACGTTCCGGTTGAACGGCCAATTCCTCTCGGTAGCAGAGGAATTGGCCCGACCAGCCGGACTGACGGCAGCGTGGTGGCAGGTACTCGGGGCGATCATCGACCAACCGCTGACGGTTGCGGGCATTGCACGGGACATGGGAATCACTCGACAGAGCGTGCAGCGCATTGCAGATCTGATGGCAGACAAAGGGTTTGCGGAGTATCTGCCGAACCCCGCGCACCGACGAGCGAAGCTACTGCGATTGACCGACCACGGTCGGGCGGCGCTGCACCGCATCACCCCCGATCATTCCGCCTTTGCCGACCGACTCGCCGCAGAGTTGGGGACCGACGGATTGCGTGACGCGCTCGATGCACTGACGAAGCTGTCCACGGCGCTGGACGCACTCGGCTCGACAGTGACGGACGTTTCCCAGCACAAGTGACATGCTTGCAGGACAGACACGACCAGAGATCCCACCGAGAAAGGTGCCGCAGTGGAAGAGGTCGACGAATCTTTCGGGCCCGGTTCCCAGGCGGCGCTCCGCGATGCCAACCAGCAACGAGTCGCACGCGTACTGCAGTCCTCCGGTGAACTGACGCAGGCCGAGATTGCCCGCAGCACCGGCCTCGCACCTGCAACGGTGTCGAACATCATTCGCGATATGACCAACGACGGCGTTGTCGTCGTGTCCGAACTTCGCGGTCGTCGCCGAGTCGTCAGACTGGCACCCTCGGTCGGGCTTGTCGTCGGAATCGACTTCGGACACCGCCATGTGACCGTCGCTGTGTCGGACATGGCACACGAGATTCGAGCCGAACATCGCGCCGAACTCGGTGTCGAGACCTCGGCCGCCGGCGGAATTGCCAGAGCCGCAAGCCTTCTGCAGACCGCCCTAAACGACCTCGACGCCGACATGTCGGCCGTCGTTGGCATCGGAATGGGGTTGCCTGCGCCGATCGACGGGCATTCGGGCGAGGTCGGCGCGCCGTCGATCCTGCCCGGCTGGGTCGGCATGGATGCGGCAGCGATGATGTCCGAACGGTTCGGCATGCGCGTGGCCGTCGACAACGACGCGAATCTCGGCGTGCTCGCGGAGCACATGTGGGGCGCCGGAGTCGGGGTCGACAACATGGCCTATCTGAAATTGTCCGACGGCGTCGGCGCCGGCCTTGTGCTCAACGGCAAACTGTTTCGCGGCCGAGACGGAACCGCAGGCGAAATCGGCCACACGACGATGGACGAATTCGGAGCGGTGTGCCGCTGCGGCAACCGCGGCTGCCTGGAGACGATCGTCGCCTCCGGCGCGGTTCTCGAGCTGCTCGAACCCCGCCGCGGACGCGGACTCACCATTCCCGACGTCGTGCAGATGGCCCGCGACGGCGACAAAGCCTGCGAACGGATTCTCACCGATACAGGTCGACACGTCGGCGTCGCCGTCGCGAACCTGTGCAACATCTTCAACCCCGAACTCATTCTCGTCGGTGGCGAACTCGCGATCGCAGGCGAACTTCTGATGGCGCCGATGCGAGAAGTAGTGCGCCGCTGCGGAATTCCAAGCGCGACGGCGAATCTGCAGATTTTGCCCGCCGCCCTCGGCGCACGCGCACCGGTCCTCGGTGCCGTCGCGCTGGCACTGCAGGCCGCGCAAATCCCTCTCAACAGCTGAGCGGATGTTCATGAAATGAACACCGGAGACAATTTTTAGCAATTTTCCGTTCACCTCTTGCACATCCGGCAGTCCTCGGATTGAATGTGTTGCAGATCACAACGCGGTCACTTTCACGATCCGCGAACAAGCACACAACACAGTCGCGCTGCGCTGACCCGCGCCCGCGCGGCATCTGAGCCTGCGCCGGGGCCGCCCGGACATGTGGAAGGGAACCAGCATGAGCGAGCATGGATCGTTCACCAACGAGCCGTCGTTGTTCGACGACGGCGAGGAGACGCAGTCGGGCAGAAGCGTCGTCAGGATCGCCGGTGTCGCCGCCCTCGGCGGCCTGCTGTTCGGCTATGACAGCGCCGTCATCAACGGCGCCGTATCGGCAATCGAGGACAAGTTCGAGGTCGGTTCGACAACCCTGGGCTTCGCAGTCGCCTCGGTCCTGCTCGGTGCAGCCACCGGAGCAATGACGGCAGGCAAGTTCGCCGACAAGTTCGGCAGGCTCTACATGATGAAGGTCGCGGCAATCCTGTTCTTCGTCAGCGCATTCGGCGCCGGACTTGCCGTCAATCTGGAGATGTTCGTCTTCTTTCGAATCGTCGGCGGCTTCGGTGTCGGCGTCGCGTCGGTGATCGCACCCGCCTACATCGCAGAGATCTCACCTGCCCGAATACGCGGCAGGCTCGGCTCCCTACAGCAACTAGCGATCGTCTCCGGCATCTTCATCTCCCTGCTGGTCGACTACCTTCTTGCACACATTGCCGGTGGCTCACGAGAAACACTGTGGCTCGGCCTCGAAGCGTGGCGCTGGATGTTCATAGCCATGGCTGTGCCGTCGATCGCGTACGGGCTGCTAGCGCTGACGATTCCGGAGTCTCCGCGTTACCTCGTCGCCAGCCACCGGATCCCTGAGGCACGCAAAGTCCTCGCACTGCTGCTCGGCGAAAAGAACCTCGAGATCACCATCGATCGGATCAAACGCACGCTCTCGCAAGAGAAGCCACCGTCATGGCGCGATCTCCGCACTCCCGCAGGCGGTTTGATTCCGATCGTCTGGGTCGGGCTCGCGCTCTCGGTGTTCCAGCAGGCCGTCGGCATCAATGTGATCTTCTACTACTCCAACGTGCTCTGGGAGGCCGTCGGGTTCGACGAGAGCAGCTCGTTCATCATCACGGTCATCACCTCGGTCGTGAACATCGCGACCACCCTCATCGCGATCGCCCTCGTCGACAAGGTCGGCCGAAAGCCACTGCTACTCGTCGGCTCCGCCGGTATGGCCGTGACCTTGGCAACGATGGCCGTCATCTTCGGGACCACGCCGATCGGAGACGACGGTGTACCGCACCTATCTGGTGTAACCGGCCCGATCGCGCTGATCGCTGCCAACCTCTTCGTCGTCGCATTCGGAATGTCGTGGGGCCCTGTCGTATGGGTGCTGCTCGGCGAGATGTTCCCCAACCGTATTCGCGCAGCGGCACTTTCGTTCGCGGCGGGCGGTCAGTGGGTTGCCAACTGGATCATCACCGTCACCTTCCCGTCGCTGAAGGATCTTTCGCTCGGACTCGCCTACGGGATGTACGCGACCTTCGCGATCCTCTCGTTGCTCTTCGTCATGAAGTGGGTCCGCGAAACCAAGGGCGTCACCCTCGAAGACATGCAGGGCGAGCTTCCCGGTCAGACCAAATCCGTCTCCTAGCACCAGCTTCGAATCGAGGAGTTCCAATGTCCGACAATCGCACCGTCGCCGTGCTCGGGCCCATCCCGCGCGACCGCATCATCACCCACCGCGGCGAGACCTTCGAGAAGTACGGCTGCGTGATCTACACCGTCGCAGCGCTGTCCGCCCTGATGGGACCCGACGACCGAATCTGCCCGGTCGTGCACGTTCGCAAAGAGGACGCCGGCCCCATAACCGAACTGCTTTCCGCATTTCCCAACGTCGACACCTCCGGCATCAGATCCCGCCACGACCACGGCGACGTCGTCGAACTGAACTACGTCGACCAGAACGTCCGAATCGAGCGCCAAGTTGGATTTATGGACCCGATCCTGCCCGAGGATGTCGAATTCGTCTTGGACGCGGACGCATTCGTCTGCGTGCCCATCACGGACTACGAGGTCGGGCAGTCGACGTTGGCCTACATCAAGGCCCACAGTGACGGACTTGTGTTGCTCGACGGGCACGGACCGACCAATGCGCTCACCAGCGAGGGCCAGCGCTTTCACCGAATGTGGGTCGACCGCGACGCGTGGCTGCCGAACGTCGACATCCTCAAGATGAATCTGGAAGAAGCGGCCTGCAGCTGGTTCCCACCCACGGCCGGACCCGACGGACCGACCTTCGGCGCCACTCCGTCCCGCGCCGACCTGACCGAGTTCGCGTCGCACTGCCTCGGCAAAGGCGTCAAGGCCGTTGCCGTGACCCTCGACGAAGAAGGATGTGTCGTCTACTTCCTCGACGAGAACGGCAGTCTGCGTGAAGAAGTCGTCGGCCGAGTTCCGGTCGAGCATGTCGTCGACACAACCGGGTGCGGCGACTCATTCGCTGCCGGAATGGCATTCGGCTACCTCGAACACCGCGACTTCGTTGCCGCCTGCAGGTACGGAAATGCCATGGGCGCGCAGCGCTGTGCCGGCTCCGACCTCGCGATCTACCGGTCGTTGATCGACACCCGTCACCAGATGCAGTCCGCCTATGGCGAATTCGCCGTCGGTGCCGTCTGATCTCCACTTGCTGACATAGAGAGTGACAAAGCAATGCTGCGTAGCACACTCAGCACCGACGAATGGCTACTGACCGAGTCGGGTTTCGATATTGCCAAAGCGAACTACTACGAGACGGTCTTCACAGTCGGCAACGGTCTGCTCGGCACCCGCGGATCGTTGGAGGAGGGGCATCTCGGCGAACTCTCCGGCACCTATCTCAACGGTGTCTTCGACAGCCACGACTCCCCCGTCATCGACCTCGTCAACGCTCCCGATTGGCTATCGGTTGCGGTTAGCGTCGACGGCGTCCGGCTCGACGTGCAGTCCTGCACCGTCGTGAGTCATCACCGAGCACTGGATACGCGTCACGGGATCCTCTGGCGTGAAACCGTTTTCGAAGACGATGAGGGTCGTCGGACACGGTTGGAGACCCTTCGGTTCGCGAGTATGGCCGACCGCAGGCTCTGTGGTTTACGGGTGCAGATCACGCCGGAGAACCACACCTCGGAGGTCACCGTCGACAGCGCTATCGACGGGCGGAGGCGAAATCTCGAACGCCTGCCGGTGTACCCGGAAGGCACGACGTTCGAACCCGAGATCAGGTGGGAAAAGTGGGCTCGCACCAAACATCTCGTCGAGGTAGGCGCAGCCTCCGAACTCGATGCGATCTATCTCGAAATGCGTACGGTCGACAGCGGAATCCACATCGGTTACGCAGCGACAACGCAGGCATCGAAGACCGCGACCAGGCAATCCACCGATCGCAGCTTCGAGCGCATCTCGCGCACCGGCACCTACGACGTCGGACTCGGTGAGTCGCTCCGAATCGACAAGCTCGTCACGATTGCGACCTCTCGCGATATCGATGCCGATTCGACACCGTTGCGGGACAGCTGCTTCGACGCGCTCTGGGCACGACGAGCGGAAGGCTTCGACGCCTGTGTCGTGGCCAGCTCACAAGTCTGGGACCGGCGCTGGACCGACAGCGATTGCGAGATCATCGGCGACGCGGACGCCACCCAGGCGATGCGATTCAACATCTATCACCTGCTGATCGCGGCGAACGGTGACGACAACACGGTGAGTATCGGCGCCAAATCGCTGTCGGGCGAAGGCTATCGAGGTCACGTTTTCTGGGACACCGAAATCTTGATGATGCCGTTCTTCACCTATACACAACCGGAAACCGCGCGCGCGTTGTTGCACTACCGGCACCACACACTCGACGGGGCTCGGGAACTGTCGCGCAGCAACGGAACCCGAGGAGCGCGATACGCCTGGGAGTCTGCCGACACCGGGCGCGAGGAATGTCCCCAGTGGACCCAGGACGGCGCCAACCGATTCTGGACGAGGGAAGAGGAACTACACGTTTCTGCCGACGTCGCCTACGCGATCACGACCTACGTTGCGGCGACGAACGATACGGCGTTGCTCCTCGAGTTCGGGGCCGAGATAGTCTTCGAGACCGCAAGGTTCTGGGCGGATCGGGTCGAGCCCGCCGGCGAGCGCTACGTGCTGAAGACGGTCATCGGCCCGGACGAGTTCCACTCCCACGTCGACAACAATGCTTTCACCAATCGGATGGTCAAATGGCATCTGGGGCAGGCGAACACGATCTGGAGCTGGCTGAAGACCGAGCATCCTGATCGATTCGCCGAGATCACGGAGGCGATCGCACTCACGCCCACCGAAGTGGCACGGTGGCACGACATCTCGGAGTGGATCGTCGACGCGGTTGTCTCACCGGACGGAATCATCGAGCAGTTCGACGGCTACTTCGAGCGCGACGAGATTCCGATCGCCGAATGGGATCGCAACGACATGCCCCGGTACCCCGCGGGATACAACCATTTCAATTGCGAGACAACAAAACTTCTCAAGCAACCCGATGTCGTCATGTTGATGTACCTACTACCCGACGAGTTCGACGCTGAAGCCAAGCGATCGAATTTCGAGTACTACGAATCCCGCACGCTGCACAAATCGTCACTTAGCCCTGCCATCCACGCGATCATGGGGATCGAGGTCGGCGATTTCACCCGGGCGCTGAAGTACTTCACACGATCCGCGTTCGTCGATCTGCACGACAATCAGGGCAACACACACGAAGGTATGCACGCCGCATCCACCGGCGGCACCTGGCAGACGCTGGTGTGCGGATTCGGTGGCTTCCGAGTGCTCAACGGGCACATGTCGTTCACTCCATGGCTCCCGGAGCATTGGGAGGAGATCCGCTTCCGACTGCAGTGGCGCGGCTCGACGGTACGGGTTGCGGTTCGCCACAACGAGATCGAGCTCGGTCTCGATGCCGCGAGCGGTACCACCGAACCGATCATGGTGTGCGGTCGGGAATACACGCTCTCGTCGCAACGGGATTCGGTCATCGCCTATTCTCGTGCCGAGGTCGGAATAGCGATATGAGGGTGTCGGACTCCGTCGCGGTCCTGTTCGACCTCGACGGAGTACTGACCGACACGGCCGCCGTACATGAGCGAGCCTGGGCGCGCGTGTTCACCGATTTCTTCGCGAGCCAACCAGCCGAACGCGACACAGCGCCGTACACCGACGCCGACTACTTCACCTACATCGACGGCAAACCGAGGTTGGAAGGTGTTCGGGCGGTGCTCGATTCGCGCTCGATTGTGCTGCCGGAGGGCGAGGCCAACGATTCTACCGACGCTGCAACGGTGTACGGACTTGGCAATCGCAAGAATGCACTGTTCCTCCAGTTGTTGGAAACCGAAGGTGTGCAGGCATTTCCAGGCTCCACCGCGTTGGTCGACCGCTTGACCGAACGTGGTCTGCCGATCGCCGTTGTCTCCAGTTCGCGCAACGCGAATGCCGTGCTTGTCGCTGCCGATCTGGCGTCGAAGTTCAGCACGGTCGTCGACGGCGAACTCGCCGCAACAATTGGACTCGCAGGCAAACCTGCGCCCGATACGTTTCTGCACGCCGCCGCCGAACTCGGCGCCGAACCGCATCGCACGATCGTCATCGAAGACGCGTCCTCCGGTGTCCGCGCCGCCCACGCCGGTGGCTTCTGGGTCGTAGGCGTCGATCGCGGGTCGGGACATAGCGCGCTCCTCGACGACGGTGCCGACATCGTGATCACCGATCTGGCGGAGCTTCTCGAGCAGTGCTGAGACGTACCGCTGCTGCTCGTGCTGGCACGTACGTCGAAAGAGGTAGAGACAAATAGGGGTCATCCCGGAGGCGAATCACTGCACCGCTCCGATACCTTCGGCCCATGACGAATGGCCCCCGAACGACGACCGAGTGGAACCCCCTGAGCCGCATAGTCTTCCGGTTCGTCGTCGCCTACTTCGGACTGTTCTGCCTGCTGTTCGCGCAGATCACCTTCGTGTTCACCGGACTCGCGGGAAAGTGGTTGCCCGACGGTGCGATCATGTGGCAGATGCGGACCGTCACCCCGCTCACCGACTGGCTCGGTGGCAAGGTGTTCGGCGTCGACGCTGTGCTGCACGAGGATTCGGGTAGCGGCGACCAAGCATCGATCTGGTTGCTGATCTTCGGTCTACTACTGGCTGCCGCGGTGATCACCATCGTCTGGTCGGTACTCGACAGGCGTCGCCGACAGTACGTCACCTTCGGCAGTTGGTTTCTCGCCGCAATGCGCCTGTGCCTCGGTGGCCAGATGCTCTGGTACGGAATATTCAAACTCATTCCCACCCAGATGCCGTCGCCTGCACTGACGACATTGCTGACCGACTACGGCGACTTCACCCCGATGATGGTGCTGTGGAATCAGGTCGGCTCGTCGCATCACTACGAGATGGCTCTTGGTGCGGCGGAAGTGGTCGGTGGACTACTTCTCTTCCTCCCCCGAACCGCCACTGGCGGTGCCCTGTTGAGCATGATCTGCATGGCTCAGGCGTTTCTCCTCAACATGACCTTCGATGTGCCCGTGAAGATTCTGTCTCTCCACCTGCTGTTGCTGTCGCTGGTCGTACTGGCACCGCAGGCGCGACGCCTCGCGAACGTGCTTGTGCTGGAGAAGGATTCCGAGCCGGCGACCCAGCCGGCCCTGTTCGCTACCCCGCGTCGCAACCGAATCTCGGCCACATTGCAGGTGGCCCTTGGCATCTGGATTCTGCTCGGTGCTGTCCAGATCGCCTGGCAGGGCTGGCGCGAATGGGGCGACGGTGCGCCGAAGCCGGAGCTGTACGGAATCTGGACCGTCACGGAATTCACGAGGGACGGGCTACCGGTACCGCCATTGACGACCGACCCGATCCGTTGGCAACGGCTCGTCGTCGACACCAACGACACCTCGTACCAACTGATGGACGACACGTTCGTACCCACCGTGGCCACCGTCGATACCAACGCCGACACGATCACGCTCACCGAACCCGCCTCGACTCCGGACGCAGAACCGACCGAGATCGCAACCTTCACCTTCGTTCGGCCGACACCCGAGGAAATGACGTTGACCGGGCAACTGAACGGCCGCGCCGTCATGGTCGTCCTGCAAGAATTCGACATCGACTCGTTCCCGCAACGCAGTCGCGGTTTCAACTGGGTGCAGGAATACGCTTAGCGCACATCGAGGTCCACGGGAGGCATGCGTGAAGATCGATACGACGTCGACCGGTGGACTCCATACGATCGCGCAGGACGCCATCGCGGCCGAACAGGCCGGCTACGCCGGTCTGTGGACCTTCGAGGGTGCCCACGATCCGTTCCTACCTCTGCTGCTCGCAGCAGAACATACCGAGAACATCGAGATCGGCACCTCGATAGCTGTCGCCTTCGCACGAAATCCACTGCTGCTGGCGACAATCGGTTGGGATCTGCAATCGTTTTCTCGAGGGCGGTTCGTGCTCGGCCTCGGCACCCAGATTCGCGCTCACGTGACTCGCCGCTATTCGATGCCGTGGAGTCAACCCGCGGAACGGATGCGCGACATGGTGTCAGCCGTTCGAGCGATCTGGGCCTCGTGGACGGACGGGAGCCGCCTCGATCACAACGGTCCGTTCTATCAGCACACGCTGATGCCACCGCTGTTCATGCCGAATCCGACCGAGGTCGACGGCTTCGGTCCGCCGCCGATCTATCTGTCTGCGGTCGGACCGCGAATGACGCGGGTTGCAGGCGAAGTTGCCGACGGCTTGATGTCGCATCCATTCTGCAGTCCGCAGTTTCTGCGTGAGGCTACCGTTCCGGAGTTGGCTGCCGGTGCCGATGCTGCGGGAAAGTCGCTGAGCGACATCGTCGTTCACCATTCGGTGATGCTGGCGATCGGCGAGAACGAAGAACGAATCGCGGCAGCACGCTCCGCGATCCGCAAGCAGATGGCGTTCTACGGTTCGACGCAGGCGTATTGGCCGATTCTCGCGCTGCACGACCGCCAGGAGTTGGGGCCACGGCTTCGAGATTTGTCCAAGAAGGGCGAGTGGGACCGGATGACGGACCTGATCGACGACGAGTTTCTCGACGCTGTCGCCGTGACCGTCCGTAGTCCCGCGGAGGCGGCTGACGAACTGCGACGTCGCTTCGACGGCATCGTCGATCGTCTGGGATTCAATACCCCCTATGCGGCGGATCCGATATTGCTCACCGGACTGTTGCGCGCATTGGGCGGAAGCGGCGACTGATCATCGTTGCCAGAACCGCCACCCCGGTCACGGCCATAAACGCCGGCAGCGGGTACAACACCAACCGTTCACTGATACCGATCCGTACTGCCGAACCGAGAAACAGCACGGCCCCGACGACGCCGCTCAGTGCACACGTCGCAGACCACACGGCAACGATTCGCCGCTGCTTCCACAACCACACCGCAAGCAAGATCAGCACGATGTGCCGTGACACGAACCCAGGTACGACGGCAAGCATGTGTAGAACGAAGTTGTCGTTCGACGGCATGAGTCCGGTCGCAGCTGTACTCAGTCCGACGAGAACCGCGAGCGACAGGATCCACCGGCGCTGGTAGCCGTTCGTGAGGGTTTCTCGAAACAGCACAGCACCAACGATTGTGAGCAAACCGAGCACGACGAACGTTGTATTCATCACCAGGTGGCGCGGGGAACAGATGTCGACTGTGCACGCGGTGACACCGAGGTCGCTGATCGTGTCGTGTTGGAAGCTGTACGGTGTGCTCCAGGCCAAAGCGGTCACGATCTCGGCTGCGATGTAGACGAACGCCAGACTCCACGCGACTGCGGCCGCGGCATGTCGGACACCGCGGGACTGCAAAACCAGGTCGACGCGGACCATGCCCGCAAGGACGTCCTGAGCGATACGAATGCGACGCGGGTCTGACATAGGCCTCGCTCCGTCGCGTTATGTGTCCTACTTCACTACCAACGACGCTACGCTCCGACATGCGTTACTCGAGATCGGAGCCTCATGAGCGAGCCGAGTGGTCAACAAGGATCCACGGACGTGCGCGTCCTGCTGTCGAAACTGCTCGACGCGGTGAGCATCGGCCCTCGAGATGCGGTCAAGGCCGCCGTCGCATTGACCAGGGATCTCGAAACAGCTGACGACCTTCGAAAACGAGGGAACAAGCTCATCCGCGATTCGCACAATCCCGAATCGCAGCCCCGTCGTTTGCATCCCGCGTTCTCCAGAATCATGGACGATCTGACTCCCGACGAGGCACGCATTCTGCGATTTCTCGCGGTTGCGGGTCCGCAACCGGTCGTCGACGTACGAACGAAGACGTTGTTTCAGCTCGGCTCGGAGCAACTCGCGGAAGGCGTCAGCATGATCGCGGAAATGGCGAGCTGCCGCTGGCCGGACCGCGACTACCACTACTTCGCGAACCTCCATCGACTCGGTTTGCTGCGCTTCTCGAAGGAGCCGGTCGACGACGTTCGCAGGTACGCATTGATCGAAGTGCAGCCTCGGGCCCTCGACGCGATGGCACGCGCAAAGAAGTCGATCACCATCTACCGCAGTATCCGCCTGTCCGTCTTCGGCGCGCAGTTCTGCGAGACGTGTTTCGACACAACCGGATACCACGCCGGCGGGTGGGACTCCGACGAGCGAGGCGACAAGATCATCGGCCCAGGTCCACCGGATCCGTCCAAGAAGCACCACCACTGACCGGGGGACGTCATGGAAACTCTTGCGGCCGGAATGTTCATCGACTGGGAGCAATTGACAGGCCAGTCGAAGTTCGTCGTCGACATGGTCAGCGTCCCGATCTTCAGCGCGCTTGCCGGCCTGATAACCAACTGGACCGGCGTGATCATGCTGTTCGCGCCTGTCCGTTTCACAGGCTTCTACGTACCCGGCCTGAAATCCCTCTTTCCGTTCCTCCCCCGCAAACTGCAGATACTTCCGACGTTCGCGCCGAACGGAGTACTCGGCTTCCAAGGATTCATTCCGTGTCGAGCCGAGAAGATGGCCAGTCTGATCGTCGACAAGTCGATCGCACGTATCGGCAGCATCGGGGATTTCTACGACCAGCTTGGCCCGGACAGCCTGGCCGATCGGCTTGCACGATCGGCGAGACCCGAGATCCGACGACTGACCGAGGAGGTCATCGAGAAGGAGCATCCGAATCTGTGGCGGTCACTGCCCGATGCAGTCAAGGAGACGGTCCTGCAAACCGTCGACGACGAACTTCCGGATATCTCCAGACGCGCGTTCGAGAAGATCGGCGACAATATCGACGAACTGCTCAACGTGAAGCTGATGACGGTCAACTACCTCCGCAAGAAGCCGGAAGTGTTGCGCGACATCATCAAAGGCATGGCGGTTCCCGAGCTGCGATTTATGGTGAAGATCGGAGCACTCGGCTTTCCGATGGGCATCCTGTTGGCTCTGTGGTTGTCGTTCGTGCACTACAGCAGCGATCACGTCATCGACCATGCCGGACCCGGCGCTGTCACCATCGATCTACCCGGACCGATCAGCGACATCGTGCATTTCGTCCCAGCTTGGCTCTGGGTTGTCGGAGGTGCGGCGCTGATCGGGATCTTCGTCAACATCATCGCTATCAAGGTTGTCTTCGAACCCGGCGAGCCGCAGCCGAGGTACAAGTACCTGTGGAAACAGGGGCTGTTCGCGCAGCGGCAGCATGAGGCGGCGGCCGAGCTGTCGCAGATGTTGTCCGCCGAAGTGTTGACCGTCGCCAACTTCGCGAACGAACTTCTCAACGGCGCGGGTGGTGACAAAACGGTCGAATTCATCGAGGAAGCGGTCTCCGAAGAGGCTAGGCGGATTCTCGGCCCGCTGATGACGATCGCTGAAAACTCCTTCGGTGTCGTCGATGTCGAAGCGCTCGAACACGACGCTGGTTCCGCTGCAGTTGCGTTCGCACCGACCCTCTTCTACGACCCGGACTTCAATCGTGAGCAAGCCGAGAAGATCGACGCCTTCGCTACCGAGAAGTTCCGCGAACTACCACCCGAGGAATTCGGCGAAATGCTGTATTCCGCCATCGAGCAGGACGCGTGGCTGCTCTACGCACACGGAGGCCTGCTCGGCTTGGTCGTCGGTGCGCTGCATATCTTGATCTTCGGGGCCTGAACCCACACGGAACGTCGGCACACGAAAGAGCCGGACTTCTTTCGAAGTCCGGCTCGACCGTTGTGCAAGCTGCTACTGAGCTGCGCGCTGACGCTCTTCGTCTGCCTTGGCCGCGGCACGGGCCTTCTCGGCCTCTGCTTCCTTGAGCGCAACCTCGCGCTGGTTCTCAGCCTTGTCCTGCTGAGCTGCGCCTTCTTCCTGGAGGCTGTCGTTGCCGACGACGCTGCCAACTGCTTCCTTGGCCTTGCCCTTCACGTCTTCGACAATGCCCTTGACGCCTTCGGCGGGTCCACTGTTTTCGTCAGCCATGTCGCTCCTTCATATCGTTGGGTTCGTGCTGGAGAAGTAGTACCCACGCAGCCTGCGGTCGTAAACGTAGCCGGAACAGACTTTCTTCGGATTCTGCAGAATCCTTTGCCTTGCAGCGCTTTACGCGTACCCGCCGCCCTTGCCGTGAGCAGGTCGTTTGACCTCGCGCCCAACTGGGTACGCCTGATCCGATCGAGTGAAGGGTCGGTTTCATGGCAGACGAACGCACATCCGCGAAGGCCACTCCGGAGCGGAAGAAGGACAGGGACGACCACACCGATCCACCGGGCCCGGTCGACCATGGTGGCCGCGGCGGTATGGCAACGCGGGAGCAGGATTCGAACGAGCCAGAGAGATAATCTGCTTCGACTGCCACAGATCTGCCAGCACCTGAGCTAGACTTGGCGACTACCCGTCAGCCAGGAAGGTGAGGCGCGATGCGCGAACCCGACCACTCATCCGGGCCGCCCGCTGCTGGTCACGCTGTGTACGGAATCTCGGTCGCTGCCGAACTTTCCGGTGCCGCAGTTCAGTCCCTGCGCTTGTTCGAACGCCACGGCTTGGTCACCCCCGCACGCAGCGAAGGAGGCACCCGCCGGTACAGCAGCAACGACATCGACCGCATTCGACGCATCACCGACCTGATGAAGTCCGGCATCAATCTCGCGGGGATCGACCGAATCCTGGAGCTCGAAGACGACAACGCCGAGCTTCGCGAAGCAAACGGCCGCTGATACATTCCGATCCATCGATCGAAGTCCTCGTCGAACCGGGGAGGATGCGGTGCACAAGGAAACAGAGACCGTCGAGCTGCTGCGCTCGGTCTTCGACAAATCACCCGATTCGATTGTCCTGACGGATTCGGCAGGTCGGGTTCTCTACATCAACCCGGCAGGGACGGCGTTGGCAGGATTGCCACAATCGCCGGCGGGCTCGAGCCTTTCGATGCGAGAACTGTTCGGCGGCAGCGAGTACGACGATCTAGCGCAGGTAGTGGTCCAGTCCGGGCAGTGGTGCGGACCCGGCCACATCCAACATGGTCCTACCGGGCAGCAGATCCCCGTCCAAATTTCAGCGTTTGCCATCGAGGGCACCGACGACAAACCGATCACGGCCCTGATCGTCCGCGACTACCGCGAAGTCGAGTACGAACAGAGGCGGGCCGCCGTCGACGCACTGGAATATCGAGCAGCGGAACAACAGGCTGTCGCGGAACTGAGCAAGCTCGCTCTCGACGGAAAGCTCGGCGAACTACTCGAGGCGGCCACCGCAGCCGCGTCGACATTGATGGGCGTCAACCGATCCATGATCACGCGGATCTCACCCTCCGATGCCGACTTGCTCACCGTCGAAGCCTTCGCGGGCAAGCCACCCCGGCCACCGCACCTTCCCGCGGGCACGTGGTCCCTGATGGGTTACTCGCTGCTCACCAACGAGGTCGTGATCTGCGAGGACCGCGACTACGAGACGCGCTTCTCCACGGTCGCCATGGCGTCCTACGGTTTTCGGAGTGGCGTATGCGTGCCCATCCCGGCCGGTGCTCACGCGTGGGGTGCACTGTCGGTGCACAGCGTGAAGAACCGCGTCTACACCGATCGCGACATCGCGTTTCTGCAGACCGTCACCGGCATTCTTTCGGCAGCGATTCGACGTCTCGATCTCGATAGACAACTGCACGAGCGCAGCATGCGAGATGCGCTGACAGGGCTACCCAACCGTGCACACGCCTACGAATGCATAGACGCCTCCCTTGCGCGGGCAAACAGTGCCGGGACGACGATGGCCGTGCTGCTGATCGACATCGACGACTTCAAGATCATCAACGACAGCTTGGGCCACGATGCAGGCGATCTCGCTCTGATCCGGTTCGCCGAACGACTTGTCGCGACCACTCGTCCGGACGACACGGTCGCAAGACTCGGCGGCGACGAATTTCTGGTCGTCTGCGACGGAATCGTCGGGGCCGACGATGTAGCGGTGATCGCGCGCACCCTGACCGACGCGATCGGCCGCGCCCACGTGTTCGACAAGGATCCCGCACCCCTGAGCGCAAGCATCGGAGTCGCGATCTCGGACCGCACGACAACACGACAAGAGCTGATCCGCCGTGCCGATCTCGCCATGTATCGAGCCAAGGAGACCGGCCTCGGGGGCCACGCCGTCTTCGACCAAAGCGACGTCTACGACGCCGAACGAACTCGCGCACTGTCCGTGGACCTGCGAACCGGCCTGAGTCGGGGAAATCTGACTCTCGTCTATCAACCCTTGGTCGACCTGACCACAGGTGCCATCGACGCCATGGAAGCGCTTGCGCGATGGGAGCATCCGACCCTCGGTGCGATCGGCCCGTCCGAATTCATCGCTATCGCAGAGCGAACCGGACTCGTCGGCGAACTCGGCGAGTGGGCATTGCAGACAGCATGCGAGCAAGCCGCGTCATGGCGCGAATTCACCGACGTCGGCATCCGCGTCAACGTCAGCGCACTGCAGTTGCGTGACCCGGCTTTCGTCTCGCAAGTCGCAGAGATCTTGGCTCGGACCGGCCTCGACCCAGCTTCGTTGGGGCTGGAGATCACCGAGACGGTCTGGGTCTCCGACACCGCTCGGGTGGCAGGGACGTTGTCCACACTGCATGAAATGGGCGTGAAGATCGTTCTCGACGACCTCGGCAGCGGTCACAGCTCCATCAACTATTTGCGCCGCTACCCGGTTTTCGACTGTTTCAAAATCGACAAATCCTTCATCTCCGACCTACCTGGCACTCGTCCCGAAGCGATGGTGTCGGCCATGGTGATGCTGGCTCGGGCATTCGACGTCACGTGTGTCGGCGAGGGAGTAGAGACGGCCGCACAACTCGACGCACTGCGCAGGTGCGGTTGCGATGTCGCTCAGGGGTTCCTGCTCGGCCTGCCGATAGCAGCGGACAAAGCTATGTCGCTACTCATGGCCGGCGTATCGCACTAGTCGACGCGAATCAGACGCTCGGCGGCTCGCCGAGATGGTTCGGCCACGGCCGCTTGCCTTCGCGAACCTCCACGTACTTGATCGGCTGATCCGGCTTCAAGTCGACGAGACCGGACTTGCGCACCCAGATCGACGGAATCCACGTGCCCATGTCGTTGCGGGCGATGACGGCGGGAGCCGGCGCGTACCAGCCGCGTTCCAACGCAAAATTCTCCAGGTCCGCGATCGTATCGGACTCGAGAACCGGCCTCAGGTCGCTGAGCATGTAATGCTTAACCGATTGCCAGAGACCGTATTTCGCCATCGGTCGATTCTAGGTGCGCCCAACACCTGAACCGGGATTCGCAACACCACTGCCTCGTGCCGATGCCGATGTTAGGCTCCGTGATCTAGGTCACAGCGGTGTTTTTGACGGTGCATTTGGAGGCGACATGACCGGCGCAGTCGACGAACGTTTCGAGGCATCCGAGAAGATCTCGAGCCGGCTGATCAAATCCTCGCTCAAGCAGTCCTACGATCCTTGGTCCGACATCGATTGGGACGCTCCACTTGTCGGAGACGCACCGTTTATGCCGCTGCATCGCTCGACTCTGTACGGCACAGACATCTGGGAGACCCTGTCCCCCACCCAGCGAGTCGAGTTGACGCGTCACGAATTCGGCAGCGTGATGAGCACAGGCATCTGGTTCGAGATGATCCTCATGCAGTTGGTGCTTCGCAGCGCCTACGACATGGATCCGCGCACAGCACACATGCAGTGGGCGCTTACCGAGGTTGCCGACGAATGCCACCACTCGATCATGTTCGGAAAAGTCCTCGCGCGCACCGGCATTCCGCCGCACCGGCACTCGAAAGTACTCAACGAACTCGGCCGCGTGTTCAAGGCGATCACCTGGGGACCCAGCTCGTACGCTGCGATTCTGGTAGCTGAGGAGATACTCGACGAAGCTCAGCGAGAGATGTTGTCCGACGAGACGATCGAGCCGCTGATCAAGCGTATCAACCAGATTCACGTCACCGAAGAAGCGCGGCACATTCGATTCGCGCGTGAACAGATCTCCGACATGATGAAGCAGGGACTGGACCCCGCCGAGTTGCTGATTCAGCAAACCCTCTGCGCTGTAGTCGGATTCGCCATCGTCGAAGCTCTGATCAGTCCCGGGGTGTACGGCGCGATCGGCCTCGACCCCGGTAAGGCTTACAAGACGGCCCGCGAAAACCCGAACATGCATCGAACCCGTGCCGACTGGGGTAAGAACGTGGTCGAGTTCTTGAGCGAGAACAACCTGATCGGTGGACCCGCCGCGGGCCTTTGGCGCGCGAGCCATTTGATCAACGACGCCGACGTCGAGCGCGGGTTGATAGGTCGTGGCGTCGACACCGGAACCGCAGCAGCGTTTGATGCAGCGACGAAGATCCTGACCATTCCTGGGCTTGGCAAGTTGAGCCGCGGCACCCTCGCGGGCGCGGGATCGGGTCCGGGTAAACAACCGAAACCGCGTGAGGAGTCGGGGCCCTCCAACGGAACATCGTTGTCGCTGCCGGACATGGTGACCAATTCGGCTCCCGTCCAGGCGATTCGGCGCGCCACCGGGTTTCTACCGTGGGGCCTCATCGGGGATCCACTCGCACCGTCGGAGCGGCCGCGCCTACGACCGGAGAGTTCGAAGAGCGTCCACCGACTCACCGTCTGCGACGTGACTCGGCTGACTCCCGACAGTGTCGCCGTCACGTTCGACGTTGCGCCCGAACTCGCCGAGACCTATCGCTACAAGCAAGGGCAGTACCTGACTGTCGAAGCCGTCATCGACGGCGAAAAAGTCCGGCGGAGTTACTCGATATGTGCGCCGGTGTCGGCGCAAACCTTGCGAGTCGGCGTCAAGCAGACACCCAACGGCGTCTTCTCGACCTACGTCGTCGAGAAGTTGAAAGTCGGCGACGAGGTCGACGTGGTCCCACCCGCCGGTCGATTCCATACCGAACTGGACGCAGCCAACGCGTTGCACTACGTGGGTGTCGCCGGCGGCAGCGGCATCACCCCGATTCTGTCGATCATGGCCAGCGTCCTCGAGGAAGAGCCCGACAGCAGATTCACGTTGCTGTACGCCAACAAGGACCGAAGTTCGGTGATGTTCTTCGACGAAATCGCCGCACTGGACCGGCAATACGGGGATCGGCTCACGGTGCTGCACGTGCTCGAAAAGGGCGGCAGAAGCGGTGCGGGGTTTGCCAGCGGATTCATCGACGCGGCCCGACTCGCCGAACTCGAACTGGAGGACGCCGCCCACTGGTTCCTGTGCGGACCGGCTCCGATGACCGAAGCGGTTCGCGATGCCCTTCTTGCCAAGGACGTGTCGCGCAAGGCAATTCATTTTGAACTGTTCAACACGATCGCATCCACGGCCACCGTCACCGCGACACCCGCGCCGACCGATGCCACCAGCGTTGCGGCGCGCAGCTGCGATTCGACTTCGAAGGTGCAGACGAAACAATCCAGCTCACCGACAACGAACTACTGCTCGACGCGGCACTGCGCACCGGACAGGACATTCCGTGGTCGTGCAGGGAAGCGGTGTGTGGAATGTGCAGGGCCAAGGTGTGCGATGGCCAGGCAACACCGATGGCAGCGAACTTCATCCTCTCCGACGACGAAGTTGCCGACGGGTTCGTGCTGACCTGCCAAACGCGCGCCGCGAGCGAGAAGGTTCGCCTCGACTTCGACGCGTGATAGCCGTCAGGCTTTGCCGAAGTTGTCGAGGTAGCTCCCGAATTCGTCGCTCCCGACCGAAGATGCCTGCGCCCAGGATTCGAAATCGACCGACGTAGCAAGATCCGACGTGGTCGCGATCTGCACCGACCGTTTGATGTTCGCGTTGAGCTCGGGACTCCGGGCAGCGAACCTAGTGGCGAGTTCACGCGCTTTCGCCTCCGGCTCGTCGGCGAGAAGGTTCGCCAGACCGAGACGAATTGCATTGTCCGCCTTGATGATGTCGCCGGACAGCAAAGCAGCGGTAGCCTGCGCAGGACCCATCCTCTCGGTGAGCATAAACGAGCAGCCGCCGCCTGGATGCAGCCCGATTTCCGCGAACGTAGGTCCGAACGCAGCGCGAGGCCCGGCAACCACGATGTCGCAGGCGAGTGCGATGTTCATCCCGGCGCCCACCGCTGCGCCCTGCACTGCCGCGATGGTCGGGATCGTCAGGTCTCGGATACCGAGAAACGATCCGTAGACGCCTTTGAGATGGCGTCGCAGTTCGTGCACCGGCCTCGTTATGTCGCCGAACATGCCACCGAGATCGGCTCCAGCGCAGAACGATTTGCCCGCACCGGCGACGATCAGCGCGCGCGCATCACCATCAGCTCGCACCGTCTCGATCGCTGCTGCCAGTTCGCGAAGCAGGTCGGCGTCGAGTGCATTGCGGCGCTCCGGCGCGTTGAGCCGGATGGTCCGGACTGCACCTTCGCGCTCGAGCAGGACGAGATCTTCGGTCCGAGTCATGTGGCTCAGCCTAGAGAAGGCCGCCGACTGCATAGGTGTTCAGGTGTCACCGTGCGGAATTGCCTGCACAACTATGCACTCGACGGACTATGCGGCAATGACGATTTCGATAAGGCGTTGTTCGGCCGTGGGAAACCCGATGTCGCGTCCACGCAGAGGCATTGGTAGTGCTGGTGCGGTCGAGCGGTATTGATGCCCGGTCGGGGTGGTGATCCGGTAACTGTGCAACTCACCCGGCTTCCGTGTGTCGGGCGTTGTCGTCCAGCCGTCGGCTTCTTTGGCGTAGTTGCACGCTTCGCACAGTCCGGCACTGTTGTCGAACGTCGTGTCCCCGCCGTTGGCGACCGATCTGACGTGATCCCCGTGCCGGATCGGTGCACCACACCACGGGGTCCGGCAGATCTTGTCCCGGAACTTCGTCATCCGCAGTATCCCGGTCGGGAAGTCTCGGGATTTCGATTCCATCGCCGTCAACGCCCCGGTCTCGGGGTTGGCGTAGAGGCGGCGTAGTTCGTTTTTGGCGTCGTCGTCGTGCAGCCACCGGATGACCAGATCCGTCGGAACGGGTCCGTAGCCCTCGACCTCGGCCGGTTCACACCTGCCACCGAGCAACGCCTCGTCGGACAGGACGACGTTGACGGTGACCGGAACCGCCGTCGCGGTGGACAGTCCGGTGACCCGTTCGACGAGCAGGTCGGCCATGATCTGACTTTTGGTTCGTTCGTCGCCTGCGCCGAGGATCGCGGCACTGTCCCGCATCAGTGTTGCGTGCACACAGACCGCTTGTTTGACCGGCAGCAACGCCGACAGATACGCCATCGTGTCCGGTGCAGGTCGGGAGGTGACGCGACGGTCGCCGATGGCTTTGCTGGCGCGGCGGACCAGTGCTTCGGCATCGATCCTGGCCACCGCCGAGCGAGAGGACGCCGAGACTTGGCTGTCGCTTTTCCCGTCCAATGTTGCCGGATCACTGCATAATTCGCGGTCGACAAGCCCGCGATCTTCGCGGGAGAGGCCGAAGGTGTCACGCACGATCATGGTGGCTCGCCATTCCGAGAGATCCCCGCACGCGAGACGGGCCAGGGTGTGCGGCATCTCGTCGACCAACACCCGCGCGAAACCGAGGTGACGTCCCCCTTTGTTGGCTGAATCGTGGCGGGCCAACCCGATTTCGGACGCGACGCCGGTGTCCCACTGCGATTTCGGTAGTCCTTTCGCGGCGCGTTCGGCGCGACGCGAGGTGTGCAGATCGGCCGTCGCAACCGCCTGCGTTGCCGCACTTGCCGACTTCACCACTTCGAGTGCGGTGATGACGTCGGCCCTCGTGGTGTCGGTCAGGTCGCGTCGGATCGCCACGATCTCTTTGGCCATCTCCGAGAGTCTGGCAGTGATTTGTTTTTCGATTTCCCCGGTATCGAACATGCGTTCTATTCTACTCCCTGAGCGGCAATCCGCAAGGGGCACAGAAGGGTTGGATCAGCCCGACCTACACTCCGATACGCTCGACAACTCCTGCGAGCTGTTCGATGACAGTCCCCCACCCGTCGTAGAAGCCGAGCTCTTCGTGTTGATCGCGATCGACGATGTTGCGGTGCATCGCGTTCGCGACGTACTCGGTACCGAGCGGATGGTCGTGCATCGTGATGACTGCCGTCATAAACGGGTCTTCGGCGGGTCGCCAGCCACCGACGAGCGAGTTGGTGAACACGATCCGTTCGAGATCGTCGATGGCAAGGAAGCAGCCGTTCAGGTGCGGAGCAAAATCGCCGCCGTCTTCGCTGATCAGCGTGCGAAACGAACCTCCAGGCCGCAGGTCCATCTCCGCAACCTTGCAGACCGCAGGCGCCGGAACCCACCACTGCTCGAAGCGAGTTGGGTCGGTCCAGGCCTTCCACACCGCTTCGCGTGGCGCCTTGATGATTCGCGTGATCGTGAGGTCGAGCTCGGGGTGTGCCGATGACGTCATTTCTGTTCTCCCTCTTCGTAATTAGTGACGAACTCTTCGAGTCTGTCCGTGCGGCCCTGCCAGAGCCTTTGCTGTTCGGCGAGCCAGGTCTCGACGACGTCGAACGAGGTCCGTTCGATGACACAGGTCCGCACACGTCCGGTCTTGTGGGTACGGATCCAACCGCTGCCCTCCAGAAGGTGGATGTGCTTCATAAACGACGGCAAAGCCATGTCGAACGGTTTTGCCAGCTCGCTGATGCTCGCGGGGCCCTGGCCGAGGCGACCAAGCACCGCACGCCGTGTTGGATCCGCCAGTGCCTGGAAGACTCCGTCGAGGTTCTGCGAATACTGGGCCATAAGGCAAAGTATCAATGATCAACACTTAGCGCAAGAGCTAAGCATTAACAGTTGTTACGCGCCCTCGTCGGGTCTTTTGTGAACTCGAACTTTGTGATCGCATTACTCGTACCTGGGTAGGAGCAGAGCTACTCCCCCGCCGAACCGATCCGGAGAACGACCATGCGTCACCTGCCGATTCGCATCGCCCTCGCTACCGTCGCAGCAACCGGCCTCGCGGCACTCGCCGGGTGCGGCAGCGACGACCCCCCCACTGCTACAACGACATCCACGTCGGCTGCGGCGTCGCCCTCAGTACCGGCAGACGCACAATCGATCCTCGACTCGATCCCGTCCCCGTTCGCCGACGCGCCACGTCCAGCCGACACCTACCTCGGCAGCGTCGACGGCACGAACGCCTACATTGCGGTCGTCGTGTCCGGCGACAAAGCAGTTGCCTTCGTCTGCGACGGTGCGACCACGTGGGCATGGCCGGCGGGTTCGTTCGACAACTCCCGGCTCGCCCTCGCAGATCCGAACGGCACCACTGTCGACGCCCAACTGGAAGGTTCGACGGTGACAGGCACCGTCAAGATCAATGGCACCGACCATGCCTTCACCGCCGCACCTGCGCAAACGAACGAGGGCGTCTATCGAACAGCGCTCGACGAAAACGGCCAAACTTTCACGGTCGGCTGGATCGTCCGAGAGGAAGGCGGCCGCGGACTCGAGCGATCAGCCACCGGAACCTTCCGCAACGCCGTCAACATCAGTCAGGACGACGGCGCGGATCGACGCCAGGACGAACAGAACGAGCAACGGCGCTGCGAAGAACTCGAACGCGACCTCGCCGACGCACGGGCAACGCTGAGCGCACTCCAAGCCCGGCCCCGCGAAGGTGGAAACATCCAGATGGTCGCACTCGCCCAGCAACGACTCGATCGTTTGATCAACGCTCAGTGCTGACTCACTGCCGGCGTCCGAATTTCATTGGCAGCGCGGCGAACTGCGCCCGGCGAGCTACCGAGGGTCCGCGTGAACGCGCGGCTGAACGACGCTTCGGATAGGTAACCGAGTTCGGCTGCGACCGCTCCGACAGTGGCGTCGCCACGTTCGAGTCGGGAGCGTGCAACGTCCATCCGACACCGTGTCACGTATCGCATTGCGGGCTCACCCACAAGCTCGGTGAACCGGGCGGCAAATGCGGAGCGAGACATAACCGCCTCGCGCGCAAGGGATTCAACCGTCCATTCCTCGCCAGGTGATCGATGTACGGCAGCGATAGCGCGGCCGAGTTGCGGATCCTGTATCGCGCCGAGCCATCCTGTCCGCGCAGCCGGATCCGACGCCAACCAAGACCGAATTGCTTCGATGACAAGAATGTCCGCGAGCCGGGTGGTGACGGCCTCGCCGCCCGGCCGCAGCGACCTGAGTTCGGCGGACATCAGGCGAAGCGCAGCGCCGATAGGTGAATCTCGGTCGTCTGCGGTATCTATGTGGATCACCGGTGGCAGCAGTTCGAGTAGCCGCCCGACAGTGGGCTGATCGAAGCTGACGACTCCGCAGATCAGGGTGGACCTAGCTCCTCCTCCCCCGCAGCGCAGCAGCGAGTAGTGCTCGCTCACCATCTGTTGTGGCAACTCGTCGACGCGGCCCATGAGGGTGGCTCCTGGGTTGCTCCTGAGTAGGTGTCCGCGCCCGTGCGGGACCAGTGCGAGTTCGCCGGCACGCACGTATACCGAAGCCTGCCCTTCGATCTCGAGCCAGCACCCGCCCCTCGTGACGACGTGAAAGCTCATGCAGTTCGCGAACGGTGGCATCACCACCCCCCAAGGTTCGGTGGCTTCCGTTTGCGAATAGAACACCCCGTTCATCCGCACCAGATACAACGCCTCCCCCAACGGGTCGTGCGATAACCATGGCTCCACAGGTGCTGGACGAATAGACATAGATTTCAGACTATTCGCCATAGAGCATCCTGACAACGCCTCCTAGCCTGGACGTATCCGAAGATCACACTTCCTCGAAAGGAAACGTCATGAAGGTTCTCGTAGTCGGCGCAACGGGTGGCAGCGGGCGTGCAGTCGTCGCGGAGTTGCTCGAACGCGGCCACGCGGTCACTGCGTTTTCGCGGCACGCGAGCGGGCTGGCCACCGAAACCCGGGGTGATTTGCGAACGATCGACGGCGACGCGACCGATCCCGATGCCATCGTGGGCGCCGTGCCCGGCCACGATGCCGTCGTAGTCACGCTGGGAATCAGCGAGAACCCCGCGCGCGTGCGCCTGCTCGGACCTGCGCACACCGCAGCCGACGTCCGCTCGCGAGGGATCGGCAATGTCGTCGCCGCCATGAAGCGCAGCGGTGTGACGCGCTTGGTCGTACAGAGCACCTACGGCGTCGGCGAAACGGCGTCGCGGCTGGCGCTCGTCGATCGGATCTTCTTCGCTGTACTGATCAAGCAGCAGGCTGCCGACCACGCCGAGCAGGAACGAATTGTGCGAGCAAGTGGCCTCGACTGGACGATCGTGCAGCCCGTGCACCTCACCGATAGTCCAGCCTACGAGGACGAATTCGTCTCCGCCGCAGGAGAAGTCAAATCACGCAAAGTTTCGCGCAACACGGTCGGGCGGGTCGTCGCCGATGCCGCTACCGAGTCCAGCTATGCCGGTCGGTCGATCGCAGTGTCCGCACTGCGCTGACCGTGCATTTCGAAACATAAGGGGGTCAACATGTTTCACGACGACGCTCGTATCGCCACCCGCGCCGAGGCGGGCCCGGTTATCGACAACCTGCCGTCGTACGTGAGCTTCGGCTTCGTATGGCTCGTCGGATACGGAAGTTTCGCATCGTCCTACGGAGACGATCCGATCGTGCCGCTGCCGTCGGCAATTCCAGGCAGCCTGCTAGTCGTCGGCTTGCTTGCGGCGTTGGTCGTGACCTTTGTTGTCACAGCCCGCGCGCAACGCGGAGCGAAAGGCGAAGCCGCGTTGGTCGGTAGGATGCTCGATGCCTCCTGGCTGGTCGGGTTCGGTGCGCTGTTCATAACCATCACCGCCCTCGCGGAAGCCGTGCAGATGCAGGAGGTCCACGCACTGCTGTGGCCGACAGGATCCGGCCTTGTCGTAGGAATGCTCTATCTCGCCGGCGGCAGCGCGCAGCGCGACATCGTGCAGTACACGCTCGGACTCTGGCTCGCCCTTGCATCGTCCGCAGCGCTGTTTCTACCGGGAGCGGGCATGTACGCCTGCCTGGCGCTCGCTGGCGGTGGTGGGTACTTCGCCGCAGCAGCACTGGAGCCGCGACGGAGGCGTGCATCTCGATGTCGACGATGGGCGGACTAGATCCACCCGTGCCTGCGCGCGGTGAGAGCCGCTTCGTACCCGGTTGGACGCACCTAGCTTGGCCATCGCCGTCGAGAGGTAGTTGCGGGTGGTGCCAAGCGAGAGGTGTGCGCGGATCGCGATTTCCTCGGTGGACGCACCGTCGATGGCGAACTCGAGTACGTCGGCTTCGCGGGCGGTCAGCACCGTGTCACCGGTGCTGATGGCTTCGGCAGCAAGCTGTGGGTCGACGTGGCGTCCGCCGCTCGCGACCGTGCGGATGACCTCGGCGAGTGTCGCCGCAGACGTCGTTTTGGGCAGAAAGCCCCGCACCCCGGCGGTGAGTGCTCGTTTCAGATAGCCGGGTCGGCCATGGCTGGTAACGATCAGAATGCCTGCTCTGGGAGTAAGCGCCAGTAGTTCGATTGCGGTGTCGATTCCGTCGATACCGCGCATCTGCAAGTCGATGACCGCCACTGCGTCCTGCTCACCGTCGTCGACTCGCCGCCGCCAGATGGCGATCAACTCTTCGCCGGATTCGACGTCGGCGATCACGTCGATATCGTCCTCGAGGTCGAGCATCGCCGCCATTGCGGTTCGGATCAGGTTTTCGTCATCGGCGAGCAGTACTGGAATCACGATTTCTCCCAACGTATTTCGAGCACGAAATTATCGCCGGTGGTGGTGGTGGTGTCCAGCACCGCGCCGACAGTGGTGAGCCGCTCGGCGAGTCCGCGCAGACCCGACTGCTGTGCTGGATCACGGGCAGAGCGGGATCTGTCGGAAACACCGTTGTTGCGCAACGACATTCCGGCGTCGCCGAAGGTCATCGTTGCCGTTGTGGCTGCCGAATGCTTGACGATGTTCGTCGTGCCTTCGCGCACGACCCAGGCTGTGACCTCGTGGAATGGCGCTGGAATCCTCGTCGGGTCGCCCTCGATGGTGAGCTGACAGCCCGCGGCCGCCAGCAGCGAACGGGCTCCGGCGACCTCACCTTCGAGATTGATGTCGCGGTAGCCCCGGACGAGATCGCGCATTCTGTTCATGGATTCGACAGCGAGGTGCCTGACGTCCTCCATTTCGGTGGCCGCGCGGTCGGCGGCACCGGATCGCGAGAGTGTCGCGGCGAGTTCGCTTTTGACAGCGATCGCCGAGAACCCGCGGCCGACCACATCGTGTAGATCGCGCGCGAAACGCAAACGCTCTTCGGCGACCTGCAACTGCGCCTCGATCGTTTTGGCGCGATCCAGGTCTTCGACGATCTGAAGGCCCCATCTCGTCAGAAGGGTGCTGGCAACAATGACAGCGCCAAGGGCTGCAGTCAGCGCAGCCAACCGCACACCCCCGGCAAGAGACGATCCGAGCGCCGCGCCGGTGGCGATTCCGATCCCGACAACGATCCACCATCGGTATCGCAGGAACGGAACGACCGACTGCGCCAGGAGCAGTGCGGAGATCAGCCCTGTCGAGCGAATCGCGTCACCATCGGAGTCGTCGGTTCCCAGGTAGATTGCGGCGACACAGGCCAGCCAGACCGCGATCAGGATCGATGTCCCGACCGGCAGCGCCCACCGCCGCAGCGCGGATGTGCTCCACGCAGCCAGATCAGGTTGGGCCTGCACGGCAAGGATCGCCGCGATCCCGGAGACGACGATCCCGGCAGAAGCCAGTGGCTCGGCTGCGTTGGCGATGCTCGCAAGGACCACAACCGCAGCGATGGCCACCGGGAGCGTGAGCTGTGCATAAAGACGGAACTTCGCCGGCCCCGACTGCTCACGCCACCAGGTGGCCACTCGCATCATCCGCGGTCGTCCCAGCGAAAGCTTGTCGCGACGATTGCCAATGCCAACACGGTCCACAGTCCCAGTGTCGCAAGCGGTTGGGCCATCTCGGCGAAGGTCCCCGCGAAGTCGAGGGCAACTGCGGAATCAGGGGCCGTCGCAGGCAAGCCTGCGGCGCCGAGGGAAATCAGGTCGGAGAGCGCCGCGAAAGGTGTCCAGTCTACGAAAGCGCCGAGTCGGTCGGGAAGCACATTGCGGATCGAGGTCAGTCCGACGAACGCGATCATCATCACCGGCATCGACGTGATCTGTGCTGCCTCAGCGTTTTTCGTGACGGCACTGGTAGCAAGTCCGAGTAGCGAGAAGAGGACGATACCGCCGAGCAGGGCGACCACAAGTGCCACCGGGTTGACCGGTGCCGGCGATCCGGCGCCATAGATCACTCCGCCGACGATCGCAGCACCGGCAACTGTGAGGATGGCGCCGGGCACCGCCGGAGCGGTCTGAATTTGCCAATCCGCCGCCTCACCCGTGCGCAGCCGCTTCAAGACCCCTTCGCCACGACGAGTGGTGATCATCGACAGCACCGAGTAGTACTGCACGAACAGAAATGCCATCAACGCGAACATTTCCAGGCCGGTGGTCGCCACTTCCGCCGTTGACCCGAGGTTGTTCCGTGCGAGGAAGAACGAGACCAGCGGCAGAGCAACCGGGAACACCGTTCCCATGATCACCAGCGTCTTGTTGCGACGGAACTGCCGGTACTCGGCAGTGGAGAGCGCCGTCAGTGGGCGTTTGCCGTAGCCGACAGCTGGGGCCGCCATCAGGGTGGTCATAGTTGGGCTCCGATCATGTCGTTCGTTGGGGCCGAGATCTCGGCAGTGTTGATGGCGTCGCTCGAGTTGTTGGCGTCGCTCGAGTCGTCGGCGTCGGTGGCGATGTCGAGAAACACCGACTCGAGCGAGGCAGCGCGCGCTTCCAGGCCGTTCAACCGCAGTCGGTGCGCACCGGCCCAAGCGAGCAGTTCGGACAGATGGGCCTGCAGATCGTGGGTATAGATGGTCACCCGCGATTGTGGATCGATCCGGGCGCCGCGAAGTGGCGGCAACTCGAGGCCCGGATGGTCGAAGACGATGCGTGCAGGGTGCTCGTCGACGATGTCGCGTAGGGTGCCGCGGCGCGCGATTCGGCCTTTGTGCATGATCGCGATGGTGTCGGCGAGTGCTTCGGCTTCGTCGAGGTAATGCGTCGTCAAGACCATCGTGACGCCCGCAGCCTTGAGCCCGGCGAGTAATTTCCATGTCGCACGCCGACTTTCGGGGTCGAGCCCGGTCGTCGGTTCGTCCAGAAACAGCAGTCGCGGTTGCCCGAGCAGCGCGCACGCGAGATCGACACGTCGCCTTTCGCCGCCGGACAACGATCCGACTCGGACGTCGGCCCGGTCGGTGAGGTCGACCTGAGCAAGAACAGCTGCAGCGGTGGTCGGGTTGGAACAGGTGCCGCGCCACATCTCCAAGGTCTCGGCGATGGTGAGTTCGGCGGGGAGACCACCGGACTGCAGCATGATGCCCACCTGCGGGCGCACCAGCTTTCGGTCACGACGAGGGTCGAGGCCGAAGACCTCGACGTCGCCCGCGGTGGGTGCCGAAAGTCCTTCCAAGAGATCGAATGTCGACGTCTTGCCTGCCCCGTTCGTGCCGAGCAGAGCGAAAACCTCACCTTCGGCGACGTCGAGATCGATGCCCTTGACTGCTTCGAATGCGTTGTCGCCCTGGCCGTAGACCCGGCGCAGTCCGCGCGCGGTGATCACGGTGCTCATCGCGAACCCCACTTCCGGGTGCCGAGTGCCCAGCGGACCGCAAAGTTTCCGACGACCAAGGCGCACGCGATAGCCGTGAAGACGATCGTCGGCTGCACTATGGCCAGGACGGCCGCCATCAGCACGACGGTAGTCACGATGACTGCGACTTCACGCCCTCGGCTCGGGGCGGGGCCGAAGCGAATGGCGTCGGTGACCAGGTTGGCCAGAGGTGAATCGTTCTGTGTTGTGTTCATGGTTATAACCCTGGTCGAGACAGGCTTTCACCAGTAGTGCGAGCGATCATCGATTGCGCTGGGATCTGTCACCGATACATGCTGACAAAAATCACCTGCGACGCGTAACCTACGGCGTCACGTAGAACGTGCCGAAGCTCGGTGTACCGAACACATCGTCGAGGCCAGGTAAATGTGCTGTCGCCGTGACGATTACCTGACCCGGACCCGTCACCACCGCGTCGCGATCGGGGAGATCGTCGGTGATGACGCCCGACGCTCCGGTCGACAGATTCGTTACAGACCGGTCGCCTCGACGATGTCGTAGATCTCGTCGGGGCGAGCGGCCAGAACGAGTTTCGACATCTTCTCGATCTCAGCGAGGAATCGTCCGCGCTCGTCGGCAGCCGCCTTTCGACCGAGTAGCGCGAAACGCATGAGGTCCTCGGGGACGAACTCCTCACGAGCGTGTGCAGTGACGATTCTGTCGCGGTAAGCAAATTCGAAGACCCACCACGCCATTCGGTCGCCGCCGTCGATACGGGCGAACTGCGGGTCGTGACGGAAACGGTCCTCGACGACGGCTCGCGTGACGAACTCGATCCCGTCGCGAACGCCCGGTCCGGGATGCGCTGTGCGCACTCGAATTTCGCGTCGTTCGGGCGGTCCATCGGGTGACAGCAGTGGGAAGACTCTTTGCATCACCCTGAACGAATGCGCAAGCCCGCCTATCGATCTCGGCCCGCTGTACAGCCGCAGATCACCGAACGTGAACTGCAACCGCGAGCCGAAATCGACGACATCGAGCGTGTCGGACACAACGGACAGGATACGCGTCAACCCGGCAGCAGGTCGCGCAACCTGGCGATCAGGGAATCCTTCACCGCTCGGCTGACCGCGTCGTTGATCATGCGGGTGATGTCGTCGGTGTCGGTCAGGTCGGCCAGTAGCGCGCGAAGGTCGAGGTCGTCGATCGCCCGAAGCAGAACGTCGTCGGTCTTCAAACCGCCGTTCACCATCGAGTCCGGCAAACGGCGGAGCAGCGACTTCACGTAGCCCGGCAGGTCCGCGTTGGCCAGCGCCTCGTCGACGAGATCGGACGCTGGCGGCAGGGTGCCGTCGGTCTGCATTCGCTGCACCGCGTCCCGCAAACCCGTTCGCATCGCGTCGATTTCGGCGTCCGTACGCTCCCTCGGCTGTGCAAGCTGCAACACCAACGCCTCGCGCGAGATCCGCAATTGACATGCGGCGCCATCCAATCCGAGCAGGACCAACCTCGCCCCGAGCGCCTCGATGCCTGTCCCGATCGGTTCGACGACCCTCGCGACGCACGGGTCCGCCGTGCGGGCCGGGGCAAAGTCACCGCCACCGTTGGCGACCTGGACCCCGAGCACGATGCTCACCAGCGCCGCGGCGATGGAGGGAAGGATGGCAGCGCGGACCGTCACGTTTTCACCCTGCCACGCAGCAGGCCGAACGGGATCAGGGGCACAAGGGCGGCCAACGCCAATGCCGCGCCGATGAGGAACGAGTCGCGAAAGGCCCGGGTCGCGGCTCGTTCGAGCTGTTCGTCGAGGTTCCGTTCGAGCGCCTGAGCGGCCGGCCGCTGCTCGGGGGCGACCTGCAGCGCAGCGAACGCCGGGTGGAGGTCGGGCACCCGGCCTCGCTCACTCGCCAGTTGGTCGCTCAGGCCATTGGCGAGGGCGATCTTGTCCCGCACGGGCAATGGCGCGTCGAGCACCAACCCCGTAATGGCTTCCTGCGCGGGCCCTTGGGCGTCGACCAGGTCCGCGGTGAACACCGGCGTTAACAATGCAAGGCCGAGAACAACTCCCGCGTGCCGAGCGCCGATCGTCCACCCGCCGTGAATCGCCCGCGGCACCCGATCACGCAGGGCTGCGAAGGTGAGTGAGTCGACCGTCAACCCGAGTCCGAGCCCGATCAAGGCCTGCGGCGCGATCGTCCAGGCCAGGTGCGCCGACGGCGGAATCGCCAGGCCGACAAGACCGCCCGCGATGAGCAGACAACCGGCGGCCGACTCCGAGCGGGGCCCAGCCCGGACCCGTCGAGCCAGCGGAGTCGCGACGAACGCCGCGACCGGAACCACCGACACCGTCAGTGCTGCGGTCGCAGGTGAGCGGCCCCAGCCTTCGACAAGTAGCAAGACGAGCAGAAACAACGCAGCGGTGAGCGCAGCGGAAAGCAACACCAACGCGAGGTTCGGCGCGATGGCTGGGCGCTGCTTGGCTACTGCGCGAACTGGATTGCCGCGGATCGCAAGCGCGGCAGGCACTGCCAGAACTGCGATCGGAACCTGCACGATGAAGATCGACTGCCAGGAGATGGCCTCGGTGAGCAGTCCGCCCGCGACCGGGCCGACGGCGGTCCCAAGAACACCCGCCATCGTCCAGCGAGCAACTCCACGTTTCTCGTCGGTCGCCGAGACCAGTAGTTCCAGACAGCCGACCAGAGCGAAAGCACCACCGAGCGCCTGCGCGCAACGCGCGGCGATCAGCACCTCCATCGTGCCGGCCAGCGCACACGCGGCCGAGGCACCGGCGAACACTGCGATCCCGGCTGCACACAGGGGCGCGGGGTTCCAGCGTGTGCATGCCCACGCGGCCGGTACGACGACCAGGGCGAGTACGAGGTTGAACGCGATGAGCACCCACGCGACCTGAGCGACACTGCCACCGAGATGCCGCAGGATCTCCGGCAGCGCAAGCGTGACGATCGCCGAATCCGCGAGCACAACTCCCACGGTCAACGACAGCAGGGGAACCGCGGCGCGACGCACGAGAACAGACTTACCGGAGTTGGCACCTGTGTCCACCGAGGCGCGCTGAGCAACGCAGATTGCCGCCGGAGCAACACAGTGACTTATGTTGTAACATCGTGACAGTTCGGTTGCTAGTCAGACTCTACGTCCCCCGAGGAAGTGGGCACACCCATGTCGATCAAGGCCATCTCACCGCTCGATGCAGCGTTTCTGCTGATAGAGAGCGACGACATGCCATGGCACGCGGCGCTGCTTATGTTGTTCACGCTTCCGGACGACGCCGCGGCCAGCTTCGTTCCCGACCTCGTCGATCGGATGCGTGGTCCACACAAGCCGGTCAGCCCATTCAATCTCGCACCCGCGTACGCGAAGATGCCCCAGCTCCCGTTCGTGCGCGAAGTCGACACGATCGACGTCGATCACCACGTCGTCGTTCATTCGCTACCTCGCCCCGGAGGCGAGGACGAACTGAACTCTGTGATCGGCCAGTTGCACAGCCGCCGGCTCGATCCGTCGCGTCCGCTGTGGGAACTGCACCTGATCGACGGTCTGGCCGACAATCGCTTTGCGGCTTTCATCAAAATTCACCACTCGCTTGCAGACGGAGTGACCGGCATGCGCCGTTTGCTGCAATGGCTGACGCCGAATCCCGACGCCGACCCGTGTTCGCCGCTGTTCACCGTTGGACCTAGCGGTCGCATCGATGCACCGGTCACACCGCGGCGGGGTCTGCGCGCGGTGCGTAAACAATTGGCTGCCAGAGCAACTGCCGGACACGAATTGAGCCGGACGATCTACGAGATGATGCGCCGCACCTATGCCGGCCAGGCTCTCACGGTTCCGTACCGGACTCCCAAAACCGTGTGGCACGGCCGAATCGACAGCGACCGCAGCATCGCCTACACCCAATTCGATCTCTCGCGGCTCAAAGCACTCGCCGACGCAACCGACACAAAGTTCAGCGACATCGCTTTCTACACCTGCGGATCAGCGCTGCGCACCTACCTCGCCGAACACGCCGATGTGCCGTCGACACCGCTGACCGCCGGGGTGCCGATGAGCACACGTGACGAAAACGACGATCGTCCAGGTTCGGCATTCGGCTTCATCACCGTCGATCTCGCCACCAACATCGCCGATCCCATCGAGCGCCTGCAGACCATCGCCCGATCGAATGCAACCGCAACAGAGCAGCTTTCGCATCTGTCCGAGCCCGGTCTCGTGTTGCAGCCGGTACTCGCCAACGGCCCGATGATTGCCGCGCTCGCCCTCCGATTCGGTAAGCGGACCCCTGCGGCATTCGGTCTTGTCATGTCGAACATCCCGGGACCGAAGGTTCAGCTTTACCTGGACGGCGCCCGCCTCGATGCCTTGGTTCCGGTATCGGTGCCGATGCACAACAGCCCCGTCAACATGACGTGCATCGGTCACGGCGACAAGATCACCTTCGGCATCGCCGTCGCAACTCGCAACGTGCCGGACGTCGGACACATTGCCGCAGGGCTGGAAAAGGCCATCGTCGACCTCGAGCGCCAGGTCGCGGCCCGCAAGGCTGCGTGAGGCCGCAGTGTTTCAGCCGTGCTGCTGAATCTGAGTGAGCACCTTGGCGGTCAGTGGGAAGGTGTCGATCCCGTCGGTGAATTTCGGATACACACCGTTGAGCGCGTAGAAAGCGACGACAAGTTCTTTGCCGCTCTCCGTCGTCAGATAGCCGGCCTGCCCGGCGGCGACGAACATCGACTGCATCGGACCGATGTCGGGACGTGCGCTCAAGCCGCTCTTGACCAGAATCTTTCCGTCGCGGTTGATATCGGGTAGGCCTTCCTTGAGCTGTGCACCCCACGGCTGTTCGTGAATCCAGGTGAGCCACCGCACCATTGCGGCCGGCGTGGCCGAGGCGGGATCGGACCCTTCGCCGTCGTAGATCTCCACCGTGCCGGGTTCGATGTTCGCCTTGGCGAACTTACCGATCACGGTCGTCAGGCCGTCTTCGCAGTCGGTCGAGCCTGCCTTCTTCGCGAGGAGGCACAGCAGCGTCTCCGCTCCCCTGTTGTGACTGATCTTGAGCACAAGCTTCGTGAGGATGCTGGTCGGCGGTGACGTCAAGAACGTGACCTTGTTCGCGTCGGTGTATGCACTGTCGGACGGAAGCGTGCCGCGGGCTTTGTCTAGCGGAGTGTCGACCGTGACCCCCGCGCGGCGGAGTGCCTCGATGAACAACGCCCGGGCGTAGGCCGCCGGGTCCGGAGCGAAGACCGTCAAGTCGAGTTGCTTCGAGCCGATAGGCACGTTGCCGCTCACGACGACACGGTTGTCAGCACCGAGCGTCGCGGTCGCGGTGGTTTCGCTCCCGGCCGCGCTGGTCTTGGCCTCGTTGACAACCTCATAGAACGCTGTTTGCGGGCGTGTGTTCATCGTGATCGGATCGCCTGCATTCGCACCCGGATCGACGACGATGTCGAGGAGGTTGTCGTTGACCATGATCGAGGTCAACACCCCCTCCTTGGTCTGATAGGGATCCCAGAGCCTGTCGTCGACGAGCACATCGCCCTCGATGGAGGTAATCCCCTTGGCGACAACGTCTTTGGCGAGCTTATCGAGTCCGGCGAGCGGATCGGCCTTGACCGGCTGCGACGTCGGGATCGCATAGGCATAGATGTGATCGTCTGGATCGATGTATTCCAGTTGCCCGTCGAGCACACCCCGGCTGCCAAGTATGAAGTCGCCCGAGCCGACGAGCACGAGGTCGCCCTGCAGCGTTGCACCATTGCGCGTGCCGACAGAATAGACCGGAGTCTCCAGTGTCGAATCTGCGCCGAATTCGTCCAGATACGTTCCAGCAGTGAACAACTTCGTCGTCGAGCCGAGGAAGTTGAGCTCGTTCTCGTTCTGCGCGTACACGGTGTTGCCGCTGCCGAGTTCGACTGCGTCCCAGTGCCACGTCCCATGCGCGAACGGCGCAGAATTCACAACCTCCAGTGCGTCGGCGGGTAAGCCCCCCGATGTCGCGGCGTCGTCCGACCCGCACGCCGTGAGGACGAGCAAGCCTGTCAGGAAGGTGGCTCCGAGCAACCGCGAAGGGGGTCCGGAAGACGCCGAACGTGTTGTTCCACAACGGTTCACAGGTGCTGTCTGCAGCATGGTCGACTTCCTTTCGGGAAGAAAGCTGACGCTACCCGATGATGCCGCGTCCGAAACGAGAATCGATGTGGAGCGGCACACCGACGGCGATAAACTGACGCAACCGACTGCCTCATCCCGATCGCGGTCGGAAAGGAATCGACTGTGAAGCACCAACTCGTTGCGGGGGTGTTCGCGGTAGTCGTATCTGCAACTGTGGCGATGGCACCTACCGTGCATGCCGCTGAGTTCCCGGTAACAACGGACGGTCTGGCAGCCGTCGTCGCAGGCATCGGCCAACCCGATATCGCACCGCCCGGCGCGAACAGACCCTCGTGTCGCAGTACAGCTCACCCGACTCCGGTTGTCCTGGTCCACGGCACGGCGTTGAACCAGAATGCTAACTGGGCAGCACTCGCCCCGACGCTCGCCAACAACGGCTACTGCGTCTTCACGCTGACATACGGACGCACCCCGTACAGCCTCGGCAGCGGCGCGGTCGACAGCCTCTTCACGTCGGCCGAGCAACTCGGCGTCTTCGTGGATCAGGTACGCGCCTGGACCGGTGCCGACCGCGTGGACCTGGTCGGACACTCTCAAGGTGCCGCTGTCCAGCGCATCTACACCGAAAGCAACCCCGAAGCGGTCCGTCGCGTCATCGGCCTGGCCGCGTCCTATTCACGTGGGACGGCGTCCGACGGGATCGAGCGTCTGGTCGATGCCATCCCCGCGTTGCGGCCCTTCCTGTCCCTCGGCTGCCCCGCGTGTGAAGACCTGAACAATCCGGCCGCGTACCCGCCGCCCGCGCCAACTGTGCTCTATCACAACATCATCAGCGTCACAGACGAGGTGATCACCCCGTACACGGTCGGCTTCCTGCCGCCCGGCTTCAACGTCGTCAATCAGACCGTGCAGAACGTGTGCCCCGATGACAAAGTCGGCCATCTCGGCATCGTCTTCGATCCGGCGACGCTGCGAATGGTGATGAATGCGTTGAGCCCCGACGACGCGGTTCCCGTCGTGTGCGATCAGGGGCTTCCCATCTGAGTCCGGAACCTGCCCCGGACCGACTCACGCCGAGTGCCGGAGGGATCTCGCTCGAGCGGCCGAATGCTGTGATCGGTCGGTCCACAGCCGACGCCTACATACCTTCAGCAACTCGTCGGCGGTTTCGGCGTCCAACCTGTGCTGGCCGGACTGGACGATCCGTTCCACTCTCCGGAAGAACTCCGGAGCGGACAAACCGAATCGGACCATGATGTCTTCGTCCGGGCCACCGCCGAAGCGTCGCCATGAGCAGGCGAAGTCGAGCATCAACTGAGTCGTGTTGACGGAGTTCGTCATTCCAGCCTCCATGTGCAGGCGAAGTGAGCTCGTGCGGACCACGACGGCCATGGTCACCACCATAGGTCCGGAAAATGACGCCGATGTTTCCGATCGATCAGATGCTGAAGGCGGCGTCGGTGGCCTGCCCGTCAGAGTGATGCGAGGCGGATCGATTCGATCGCGGCCGCGGCGTATTGCTCGGGGTGGGTGATCGGCGCCAAATGATCTTCGTCGAGTTCGACTATCCGTGCGCCGATCTGATCGGCGAGTTGATGCTGCAGCCATGGCAGACAGACCGCGTCGCGAACAGGCGGTTACTGTCCGACCCACTCGCCCGATGTCCCAGCAACAGCCTGCTCGGCCTCTGGATTGGAATCCCAGTGCGGCGAGATCCCCTCGCCGCACCGGGGTTTGGGAGCCCGGTCAAAGCCGGGCAGTGATACGACCACGCAACTCGGGGATCTCGTGCCCCATCCGCTCGCGCTTGGTGCGGAGATAGTCCTCGTTGTGATGGTTCGGCAAGGGCGTCAACGGAATCCGGGCAGCGACGGCTATCCCCATGGCCGCCAGGCTGGCAACCTTTTCGGGATTGTTGGTCAGCAACCGCACCGAGGAGACACCGAGGTCGCGAAGAATTTGCGCCGCCGCACCGTAATGGCGGGAGTCGACGGGCAGGCCGAGTTCCACGTTGGCATCGACGGTGTCCCGCCCAGCGTCCTGAAGGCGGTAGGCCTGCAATTTCGCCGCAAGCCCGATCCCCCGGCCCTCGTGGCCGCGCAAGTAGATGACCACTCCCCTGCCCTCGATCGCGATCCGTTCCATCGCCTCTGTCAATTGCGCACCGCAGTCGCATCGACACGATCCGAAGACGTCGCCGGTCAGACACTCCGAATGCACCCGCGTCAACACCGGCGCACCACCCGAAATGTCACCGTGGACCAGCGCGATGTGCTCGCCCTCGTCGAACGAGGCCCGGTACCCGAAAGCCGTGAAATCGCAGGTCTTCGTCGGCAAGTACGTTTCTGCCACCCGTTCGACCAAGACCTCGTGGCGACGGCGATACTGCACAAGGGCATCGATCGAAATCATCGCCAGCCCATGGGTATCGGCGAAACGTCGCAGTTCGGGTGTGCGCTTCATGGAACCGTCGTCGTTGACCAACTCGACGAGCACTCCCGCAGGTCGGAGGCCGGCCAATGTCGCGAGATCGACTGCGGCCTCGGTGTGGCCACGCCGCACCAGCACACCGCCGTCGCGATACCGCAGCGGGAATACGTGACCCGGCCGCGACAGGTCCCCTGGCATCGCACCAGGATCGGCGAGCACCTGGGCAGTACGCGCCCGGTCTGCTACCGAGATGCCCGTGCTGACGCCAACGCGCGCATCCACCGAGACCGTGTACGCCGTGCGCAGCGGATCTTGGTTGTGCGGCGTCATCAGTGGGATGTCGAGACGGTCGAGGAGTTCGCCCGTCATCGGGACACAGATCACCCCGCTCGAATGACGAATCGTGAAGGCCATCAACTCCGGTGTCGCCTTCTCGGCCGCGAAGATGATGTCGCCTTCGTTCTCGCGATTCTCGTCATCGACGACGACCACCGCTTTGCCCGCGGCGATGTCTGCGATCGCCCGCGCCACGCTGTCGAACTCGACCGTGCTCATTGCAACTCCTTACCGATCTCTCTCCAACACAAGGGCATTTGCCATTCCGCCTGCCTCGCACACCGTCTGCAATCCGAGCCGGTGGTCGGCGTCCTCCATCGCGTGCAGCATCGTGGTCAGCAACCGACATCCCGTCGCGCCGAGCGGATGGCCCAGCGCAATCGCTCCCCCTCGCGGATTCAGCCGAGCGCTGTCTGCGCCCAACTCCAGCTGCCAGGCAAGCGGAACCGATGCGAACGCTTCGTTGACCTCGAAATGGTCGATCTCCTCGACACTCGAGCCGATGCGTTGCAAGATCTTCCGCGTTGCCGCTATCGGGGCCGTCAACATCAGCAACGGATCGTCACCGCACGCGTAGAACCCCCGAAACCGTGCCCGCGCTTGCCAGCCCATACGTTCGGCGGCCCGCTCACTGGCGATCAACGCCGCACTCGCACCATCGGTCAGCTGTGACGAGCTTGCGGCGGTGAGCTGCCAGTCCAGTTCGGGAAAGCGGTCGGCGTACTCGTCGGTCCGGAAGGCAGGGCGCAGTTCGCGAAGGGAGTCGACGTTGCTGCCTGGCCGAATTGTTTCGTCCCGCTCCACAACTCGGCCTGGCGCGTGGATGGGCACGATCTCGCGCTCGAACGCACCCGACGAGTCCGCGGCGTGCGCCAATTCGTGTGAGCGTGCCGCGAACTCGTCGAGCTGCGTACGGTCGATACCCCAGCGCTGTGCGACGAGCTCGGCGGCGACACCCTGCGGCAGCAGACCCGGCGAATACCGTTGCTGCACAGACGGACCGTAGCTGTCGGCGCCTTGTCGATTCGATCCGATCGCCACCCGACTCATCGACTCGACCCCAGCTGCGATGACGATGTCGTAGGACCCCGCCATCACCCCCTGAGCAGCGAATTGCACTGCCTGCTGACCAGATCCGCATTTGCGCTCGATCGTGACCGACGGAACGTGCTCGGGCAGACCCGCAGCCAGCCACGCCATCCGGCCCACGTTGCCCGATTGCTCCGACGACTGTGTGACGCAGCCGACGAGCAGGTCGTCGACATCGGACGGATCGACCCCCGACCGCTCGACCAGCGCGGAAACAACCTGGGCCAGAAGCTCGACGGGATGAACGTCGGCCAACGATCCGCCCGGACGGCCCCGACCCATCGGCGACCGCACCGCATCGATGACGAGCGCAGGACTCACCACCTCGATACCACCAGCTTCTGATCGGTGTAGAAGGCCAGCGGAGCATCGCCGCAAACATGCATATCGCCGTAGAACGATGCGCCGTAGCCACCCATGGTTACGTTGGCCGGCGGCGCTGGGAACGAGTTGATGCCGACGTTGCCCGCGCGGACCCGGCGTTCGAAGGCAGCGGCCACCGCACCCGACTGTGTGAAAATCGATGCAGCGTTTCCGAATTCGGTGTCGTTGGCGAGCGCGATCGCAGCGTCGAACGACTCGACGCGGTGGAAGTTGATGACCGGTCCGAACAACTCCATCCGCTCGACCGGGTGTGCGGGATCGAGACCCGCAACAATTGTGGGTCCGATGAAGTAGCCGTTCTCCGTCTCCGCGCCGCCGGACGGCTTCACGTTCCGGCCGTCGAGTACAAATGTCGCACCGAGCTTTTCGGCTTCCGCCAGTGCGCCGAGGATTCGCTCCTTGCTTGCCGCGCTCACCACAGGGCCCATCGTCACGTCGTCATCCAGGCCGTTGCCGACGATGATCTGATTGGCAATGGCGACAACGCGTTCCAGCAGTTCGTCGTAGACGTCACCGATCACTACGACCCTGCTGCCTGCCAGGCATCGCTGCCCGGCCATTCCGTACGACGACGAGATGATGCCTGCGGCCGCCTTGTCCAGATCGGCGTCGGGAGCGACGACGATCGGGTTCTTGGCACCGCCGTTGGCCTGCACACGTTTTCCGGCCGCGGCCGCTGCCTCGTAGATGGCCTTTGCCGTTGGTGACGAGGTGATGCAGGACACCGCTACCACCGACGGGTGGGAAATCAAGTGCTTCACCACATCTGCGCGGCCATGCAGCAAGGTCAGCACACCTGCCGGGAGGCCTGCCTGCTGTAGCAGTCGAATCGCTGCGGTCGACGCGAGCGGATCCTGCTCGGATGCTTTGATGATCAACGCATTCCCGGTAACGAGGGCCCACGCGGAGAACTGCACGGTGTTCATCACGGGAAAGTTGGATGGCGTCACCGCGACGCATACTCCCAGCGGCTCGCGCACGCGGCGGGCATCGAGTCCCGTTGTCACGTTGATGTTCTGACCGTGATAGAGCATCGGCGCAGCAAGTGCGGTCTCGAGGAAATCGAGCGCACGAGCGACCTCTCCGCGGGCCTCGTCCAGCAACTTGCCCTGGTCGAGTGTGATCGTTCGCGCCAGGTTCTCGGCGTTCTGTTCGATAATCGTCTTCATCCGGTACAGGACTCGCACTCGTTCGCCGAGCGGTCGCGCTGCCCAGTCGACGAATGCACGCGATGCGGCCGCAATTGCAGTTTCGGCATCCTCGATGGTCGCGGGTTGCAGATCGGTGATCTTCTCGCCGGTCGCCGGGTTGAACACCTCGATCGCATCGCTTCCGGATCCCGGCACCCAGCGGCCGTCGATCAGGTTCTCGGCAGATGGTTTCAGTTCGGTTGTCGTCATGTCAGTACCTCTTTCTCGAAAGTTCTCAGGACAGGGTGTGTAGTTCGCGCGTTTCGACGCCGTGCCGAACGCCGATGTCGCCGCCGACGTTGTGTGCCTGCAGGCGCGGAAGAACCTCAGCCGCAAGCAGTTCGAAGTTGCGCCGAGCGACCTCGGGCGCCATCCCGCCGAACGAGGGGGCGACAAGGACGGCACCGGCGTCGAGGCGTTCGACATAGTCGAGGATCCGGGACACAACCTGATCCGGCGTGCCCCATACCTGCAGGTCTGCCAGGAAATCGCAGAAGCCCTCGACACCGTGCTTCTCGATGTTGCGGCTCAATCCGGCGTAGTACTCGTATCCCTCGATCTTCGCGAATCCGACGTTGTCGAATTCGTAGTGTTGGACGGTGGATTCGGCATATCGCTTCAGATAGACATCTCGCATCTGTTGCGCCTCGGCCTCGGTTTCGCCGACGCCGACGAACACACACAGCACGGGCTTCGCAGGCTCCTCACCGTTGATCTCCAGGTAGCGGTTCCGATACGCCTTCATCTCGGCTTCCGCTTTGTCCCATGGCTTTTGCGCAATCACCATCAGTCCGACCTCGAGGCTCGCCATCAGGTCGATCGACTGGGGTGACACCGCCGATGCGAACGTGCGACCGCGAAACGATGCATACGGTGCCGGACGAAGTTCCATCGCGGGCTGCTTGTAGAGCTCGCCGTCGTACTCCATCACTCCGGACTCGAACCCGTTGAGGATCGCCTCTGCGTATTCCGCGAAAAGCTTTCGCGACTGCCCCATTTCGACGCGGAACCCGTCGAACTCGACGCGTCCGAGTCCCCGACCGATTCCCACCACGGCCCGGCCTTCCGACAGATGATCCAGCAGGCAGAAGCCCTCTGCGACTCTGACCGGATCCTGCCACGGCAGTACGGAGACCATTGTGCCGAGCTTGATGGTGGACGTCTTGGCGGCCAACCACGAAAGAAACTGCGGCACATCGGGAGTCATGCCGTAGGCGGTGAAGTGGTGTTCAGGTGTCCACGCCGAATCGAAGCCGACCCCTTCCGCACGCAGAGCCAGGTCAAGTTCGTGCCGAAAGGCCTCTTCGTCGGTCAGCTTTCCGTCCAAGTTCTGGAAAACGAGAGTCAATCCTGTGTGCATATCCGCTCCTTCGATTCAGTCATTCCGACCAGTTGGTATTTGTCAGGCGCGACGAGACATCGAGTGCCGCAGCATCGTGGCTGTCTAGTGCGGGCGGAGTTCACCGCGGAGCAGGTCCGCGGCTACTTCGCCGATCAGTACCGTCGCTGCATTCGTGTTCGCCGAGACGATGCTCGGCATCACCGAGGCATCCGCGACACGCAAGCCGGCGACACCGTTCACACGCAGCTGCGGATCGACGACCGCATCGGCATCCGCACCCATCCGGCACGTACCGGAAAGATGAAAGAAGCTGCTGACCGACTCACGAACGGCCTGTTCCAGTTGCGGCCGGTCAAGTTGCAGCAAATCCGTTGTCTCGCAGTCTCCGCCCCACTCGTCGAATGCGCCCGACCGCGCGAGGCCATCGACCGCCTCGATTCCGGCAATGAGCTGACCCATGTCGTAGTCGTCGCTCAGATAGCGCGGGTCGATCAGTGGTGCCCGTGCCGGATCGGCCGATGCGAGGCGGACCGTTCCGCGACTACGTGGCCGCATGTGGCCGATCCCGAAGGTGAAGCCGTTCGGCACGGCCTGCTGCCACGGCAGGTGATAGTCGACCTGGATCTGGACGATCTGCAACTCGCACCGAGTCTGCGCCGCATCGGTTTTCATGAACAATGTCGACTCGGCGTAGTTGCCGCTCGGCGCGGGCAGCGGTCGATCGGCACGCATCCGGACGCCGGCGAGCAGAATGTGGTCTTGCAGGTTGCGTCCAACTTCGGCCGAATCGACGACAGTCCCGATCCCGAGGTCCTCTAGCTCGACGGCACGGCCGATGCCGGAGAGCATGAGCAAGCGCGGCGTAGCCACCGCCCCGGCGCACAGAACTACCTCGCTCGCAACAGAATCCGTGATCGCCCGACCGTCCCAGGTGTACCGGACGCCGGTGCAACGGCCACCCGTCACCACGAGGCCGGCAACGTCCGCACCGGTACGAACCGTCAAGTTCGGACGGTCGAGCGCGGGCCGCAGGTACGCCGTCGCCGTGCTCTGCCGCACACCGGCCGCGATCAGCAGATCGTGACATCCGGCCCCGAGCAACTCGGGTCCGTTGAGGTCCTGCGACACTACGTGACCGACCGCCCTTGCAGCCTCGACGTGGGCCAGGGACAGCGGGTGTGGAGATTCGATGGGACGCGGCGTGAGCGGCCCGCCGCGGCCGCGAAACCGCGGGTCGCCGTGCGGTGCATCCTCGGAACGGACGAAGTACGGAAGAATCGATTCGTAATCCCAGCCGGTGGCGCCCGCCGCCGCCCAACCGTCGTAATCGAGTCGGTGGCCGCGCAGGTGCGCCATGACGTTGATCGAACCCGATCCTCCGAGAACTCGGCCGCGCGTCGCAGGAACGGTGCGGCCGAGCGTGTCCTGCGGAACGGTCGTGTAACCCCAATCTGCGTCGCTGCCAGCCAGACTCGGCCATGCTCCCGGTGCCTCGATGTCGGCCCGGCGGTCCGTGCCACCAGCTTCGAGCAACAGAACCTGGACTGCGGGGTCTTCGCTGAGTCGGCCTGCCACAACACACCCGGCGGTTCCGCCGCCGACGATGATGAAGTCGTAGGTACTCATGGAGCGATCCCTCTCTCGAAAGCAGCTACATACTGTCTAGCCGGTATGTAGTGGATTGATATCGAGGCTACTTCCGACACTTCCAGCCGGTCTATTCGTGTAACTACGCATTTCGTGGCGTTCGCTACGTACGTAACTACGACGAAGCCAACTCGCTACATACTGATCGGTATGCGCTATGAGCTTTTGCCGCCGCCACGACTCGTGACCCACGCTGCGATCTGCGTCCGGTTCGCGAGCCCAAGCTTGGACATGATCCGATCGACGTGCTTCTCCGCGGTGCGAACCGAAATCACCAGCGACGCAGCTATTTCCCGGTTGGTCAGGCCGCGAGACACAAGATCGCCTACTTCTCGTTCCCTCTTCGTCAAGGCCGCGAGCTCGTTATCCGGTTCGTCCGGTGCCGATTCGGGCGTCTCTCGAAGGGCGAACGCGGCTGCCGCATCCGCGGACATGGCAGCGCCCGACGCGTACGCGACGCGAAACCCGTGTTCCGACGCTCGGCGCCGTACGGTGTCCTCCCACTGCAAATGAAACGCCCACAGCCGCTGAATACCTTCGAGCGGCATGCCGACCTGGCGGAGTAGAGCGTCGGCCGCCCCGAGCAACCTAGCGGCACGATCGACGTCGCCGTCGGACGCCGCGATCCAGGACATAGCCTCCAGGCAGACGGCTATGCCGAGCTGGTCACCCAATTGCCTTTTCAGAACCAGGCTTTCGCGCTCCAACTCGAGCGCCGCGGCGACATCACCCTGGCGCAACTTGTCGATTCCGTATGCCCACAGCGAGAAGGAACGCCACCACGATTCACCCATCGCCGTGGTGAGGTCGTTGCACCGGCGATGCCACCGTGCCGCGCTCTCGGTCTCCCCGGAGAAGCTCAGTGCGAGGCCGACTTCGAACGTCGAGTGAATCTCGCCGTTGCGGTGTCCCAGCTTCGCAAAGGTCGCTACGGCGTCCTCGACACGCTCGACGGCGAAGGGTAGATCGCCGCGAAACAGCGCACTCAGCCCCCAGGTCTGGGCAACGAAGGCTGCGAGAACACCGTCGCGGGTGTGAGTCGCGATCTCCTCTGCTTGCTCGAGAAGGACAGGGACGACGTCCTGGTCACCTTGCAATACGGCGAGCCAGGCACTGAGCCGCAGACCCCGTCCGCGATCGACGGTCGGTTCCATCGCCGCCGCACTGAGCTCGTCGAGCCACTGCCGCGCCTCTGCCAGAAATCCCCTTGCCAACCAATAGTTTTCAATGGACCAGACCAGCCGCAAGCCACTCTGCGCATCGTTCGCCAGACACGAATTGAGGGCAGTTCGCAGATTCGCATGCTCCCAGCGCAACCGCTCCAACCACTGCGCTTGACGGGGACCCGACCAGTCTTCGTCGGCACGCGTTGCAAGCGCGACGAACCACTGCCGATGACGACGTTCCAACTCGTCCGATTCGGCCTCGTCGAGCCGTTCCGCTCCGTACTGCCGAATGGTCTCCAGAATCTGATACCGCGGCTCACGGGCTTCCGCCACGCGGGTCAGGATCGATTTGTCGACGAGTCCCGACACGAGATCGAGCACCGCGTCACGTTCGATGGCTCCGCCGGATGTCACCGCTTCGGCAGCAGCGAGGTCGAATCCGCCCGTGAACACCGCGAGCCTGCTCCACAGCAGCTGCTCTTCCGGCGAACAGAGATCGAAAGTCCAGTCGATCGATGCTCGCAGCGTCTGATGCCGTGCCGGCGCGGTGCGGCTACCGTGCGTGAGCAGACGGTAACGATCCCCCATTCGGGCCAGTAGTTCGGACAGTGGCAACACCCGAAGACGAACTGCCGCAAGCTCGATCGCGAGTGGTATCCCGTCGAGCAACTGGCACAGTTCGACGACCTGAGGTTCGGTTTCGGTGTTCAATTCGAAGCCCGGAACCGCCGCGAGCGCACGGTCGACGAACATGCTGACCGCTTCGCTTTCGGCGATGGCGGCCCGGCTCGGCGTCCCGTACGGATGTGGTGTCGACAGAGGTGGAACCGACAGAGGTGGAACAGAAACCGAGGCTTCACCGTCGATGTTGAGCGCCTGCCTGCTCGTCGCCACGATCCGTAACCGTGGACACGATCGCAACAGAGCGTCGACAAGTGTTGCGGCAGCGTCCACGAGGTGCTCGCAGTTGTCGAACACGAGCAACATCTGCCGATCTCGCAGATGGTCGACCAGCGTTGCCAACTGCCAGCGAGAGGACGTTTCCCTGATGCCGACCGCAGCATTCACCGTGTGCCCGAGCAGGGCGGGATCCTGAACGTCGGCCAGAGCCACCAGCCGGATGCCCTCTTCGAAGGCCCGTGCCGCGTCACGTGCGAGTTGGAAAGCGAGCCGGGTCTTTCCCACACCACCGGTACCGGTCAGGGTCACGAGCCGCGCACGCTCCAGCGCGTGCCGAGCGAGTGCCAACTCGTGACGCCGACCGATGAATCGCGTCAGCTCCAGCGGCAGATCCCCGGGATCTCCTTAGGCGCCGTCGCCGGGTAGGGGCAGGACCACTCCCGTAGTCTCCCCTACCCCGCGCTGTCCCGCGACGATCGGACGAAACGAGGACAGCGCGTCTTCGTCCAGACCGACACGTGCGGTTGCCTCGCCGTGCACGAGTTCAGGCCGCCAGGTCATGATCGCGACACCGTGATCGCCTCAGAGTCCGATCACGACGGTCTTGAGTTCGAGGAACTCGTCGAGGTTTTCTCGGCAGGTTTCCCGACCCCATCCCGATTGCTTGTACCCGCCGAACGGAAGTGCCGCATCGACAGCCTGGTAGCAGTTCACCCAGACCTGGCCTGCCTCGATCGCCCCGGAAAGGCGGTGCGCGCGAGCGAGATCGCGCGTCCACACCCCTGCCCCGAGACCGAACTCGGAGTCGTTGGCGAGACCGAGCACCTCGTCTTCGGAATCGAACGGAATCACCGACAGCACCGGCCCGAAGATCTCTTCGCGAACCAGACGTGACCGAGCATGAACGTTCGTCAGAATGGTCGGTTCGACGAAGTAGCCCTCTGCTCCGTGGCGCCCACCACCGGTGACGACGTCGACGCCTTCCTCGCGGCCGAGATCGATGTAACCGAGCACCTTGTCTCGATGCTCCGCCGAAATGAGCGGTCCCATCTCACTGGACGGATCGAGGCCGGGGCCGAGCTTGATGCTGCGGGCTCGCTCCGCCAGACCGGCCACGACCTCGTCGTATACGCCACGCTGGGCATACAGCCTCGAGCCTGCGACGCAGCTTTCACCCTGGCAGGCGAAGATCGCGAGCGCTGACGACGGAATCGCCTTGGCCAGATCGGCGTCGTCGAAGATCAGGTTGGGCGACTTGCCGCCCAATTCCAACGACACCCGCTTCAGCGTTCCCGTGGCAGCCCGAGCTATGGCCTTGCCGGTTGATCCGGAGCCCGTGAAGCTGATCTTGTCGACACCTGGATGATCGACGAGTGCCGCGCCGACCGTATCGCCGTAGCCGGTCACATAGTTGAACACACCCTCCGGAATACCCGCTTCCAGAACAAGATTCGCCAGCAGCGCGATCGAAAGCGGCGTCTGCTCGGCAGGCTTGACGACGATGGTGTTTCCTGTCGCCAACGCTGGTGCCAGCTTCTTGACTGCCATCATCAGCGGCAGGTTCCACGGCACGATCGCAGCGACGACACCGACGGGTTCACGCAGGGTGCACGCGTGATACGGACCGCCGAAGTTCATCGGAAACGACACCGGAATGGTGTCGCCGGTGATCTTGGTCGGCCAACCGGCGTAGTACCTCAGGACATCGATCGAGAAGGCCACGTCGACATACCGCGCTTCCATGATCGGCATACCGGCGTCGAGCGATTCCAACTCGGCCAATTCCTGTGCGCGCGACTCGATCAGATCGGCCAGTCGCCAGATCATTTTGCCGCGCTCCTGCGGCGTGATCCGACTCCACGGACCGCGCAGGGCAGCACGTGCCGCCGCGACCGCCCGATCGACATCTTCGGCGTCACCGGCGGGAACCTCCGCAACGATCTGCCCGGTCGCAGGATCCTCGACCGAAATCGTCGCACCTGACGCGGCCGAGACCCACTCCGAACCGATCAGCATCTTGTGCGCACTCTGTACCTGGATGCGCAGGTCCGTCGAGAGCAGTGTGGTGGTCATGCCGACACCACAAGCTTCGACGCGGAGAAGTTCTTCATCAAAGGGAACACTTCGCTGCCCATCCGTTTGATGTCCTCGACGTAGTCCGGGAAGATCAACATGTAGCCAGCGACGTCGATCTCGGCCCACTCATCCAGTTGGCGCGCAATGCTTTCCGGTGAACCGGTGATGAAATCCGTCGACATCTGCACGGCGCCCTTCTGATCCATGCTGGCCAGCAGCTCGGACGTCCCGCCTTGAGCGGTATCGGTGACGGCTCCGCTCACCATGTATTCGATCGCACCGAAGTCGGCGTGGTCGACGAAGTTCTGCAGCTTCGCCTCGGCTTCCTCGTCGGTATCGGCGATGACAACGCCGAGCGCGACGTACGGCTTGATCGAGCGCTGCGCCTCCTCCATCTGCTGGTTGAACCGATCGACGACTTCCGCGAGCGCCTCCTTGCCCCCCAACGCCAGTCGGAAGGCGTAGTCGGCGTAGCGCGTCGTGAACTTAATGGCGTCGTCGGAGGCACCGGCACAGACGATGTTCATGTGGTGCGGCGGCTTCGGTCCCATCCGCAAGTCCTCGTACTGGAAGTACTCGCCCTGGAAGTTCGTGACGCGTTCTCCCAGAGTTCGCGTACCACCTGGCAGTACTCGCCGGCGTACTTCCAGCGGTAGCTGTTGTACTCGTAACCCGGCCATACCTTCATAACTTCGAGTTCCCTCGGGTGCCAACCACCTGGAACCATGTTGAGCGAGAAACGGCCGTCGCTGATCGAGTCGATGGTCATCGCCATCCGAGCCGCGATGGCCGGGTGGATCGCGAGGATGTTGACCGAGCCGATGAGCTTCATAGTTGTCGTGTCGCGTGCCAGGGCGGCCATCTGGGTCATCGACTCCAAGGCGTCGTCCCAGAATCCCGTCGTTCCGCCGTGGCCGCGCAGGCACGACAGCGACAGTGCGAACGAGAAGCCGTTCTCCTCACCGGTCTGAATGATCTCGCGCATGTGGGAGTAGGTCGGTGAGTACTGCGGTGCGGTCTCGGACATGATGTAGCCGTTCCGAGCGCTAGGAATGAAGATCCCGAATTCCATTGCAAGACTTCCTGTCTGTTCGAATGTTGGTGGTGGTTGGGTAGGCCCGCAGATCAGCGGACCAGAGTGACTTCGTCGGCGGTCGGGTCGTCGCGCCGGACCGAATCCGTGTGCTCCGAGTAGGCGGCAAGACCTATGACGGCTCGGTCCAGTTGTCCGTCGAGCCCCTCGTCGACCCGCGGGTCCCGCAGACCGACTGTTTTCTCGACCGCGACCACGACGACGAGCGCCGAGACGAGTCCGAGAGCAAGGAAGACCCCGACTCCGATGAGTTGTTGCACGAGTCCGATGGAGGCGTGCTGGAACGCGTAATCGCCTTCGAGCCCGAAGTATCCGCCCTGCTTGACGCCGCTCGCGAAGATCGCGGTCATGAGGGCGCTGTAGATCGCGGGGCCGAGCGTCAGCGGCACGACCTTGGGATCGTCGAGCTTCAGACGAATCATCAGCTTGTAGCCCACGAGCACGATCAAGGGCGCGAAAAACGCGGTCACACCGGCCTGCCATGGCCTGACCACGTCGATCAGACCTGCGACTCCGATCCAGCCGCTCACCGGCGCGACGAGGAAGAAGAACGGGTTGTTGCTGATCTTCCAGGTCAACAGTCCGCCCACCGCGGACGCCGCGAACGCCATCATGAGGTTGGTGACGACGATCCCCATCCCCGAATCGTTCAAGGTGATTCCGAAGTACCCGGCACCCGGCACCAAGAATCCGTTGACCAGCACATATCCGCACAATCCTGCGAGAAAGAGGAGCATCCCGACGACGGTGTACACGAGGTTGTGCGGTGCAGGCGGCACAGCTGACGTCCCACTGAAAACGCCGACCCGCGGCTTCGCGCGCCACACCAGGACGAGCGCCCAACAGCCGAGCAGAATGTAGAAGAACGATCCACCGAAATCGTATGTGCCTGCGTTCGAGAGCGGCCCTACCGGTCCATAGACGAGGTAGCCGCCGAACGGCACGACCAGGGCACCGAAGACCAGAGCGATCAGCGCCAACGGCATCGTCTTGACACGTTCGATCACAGCGCCGGCAAGCAATGCGGCGAGGAAGGCTGCGAACAGTATGAAGATCGCAAAGAACGCATGGTAGGAGTCAGCGCCGGGAACGACTGCGGGATCGATGTTTTGGGGCAAGGTGTTGATATTCGGTCCGCCGAGCCACCAGTCCCCGATCGCCTTGCTCAGTCCGTTCGACACACCGAAGGCCTGGTTGAACTGCCAGTCCCAAATTGCGAAACCGATGATCGACATTCCGGCCGCGGCAACGAATGCGGCGGCCAGCTTCTGGACGAGCGTGTGCATGAGGTTGCCCGGACGGCTCAGCCCTGCGTCGAACAGAATCACACCTGCGAGAGCGAGCATGATGGCGATAACGCCGACGACGTACAGAATTGTCGTCAGCTGCGCGCCGATCGACACTTGATCTTCGTACATTTGCGGTCCTTTCCGTGGATGCGGCGGCTATTGCTTCGGCCGACGAGCGATGGCGTCGATCTCGACCCGGCAATCGCCTGCGATACCAACGACGAACGTGGTGCGTGCGGGAAACGGCCCTGGCGAGAAGACCTCGGTATACGCCTGCCAGAACTCCTTGCGGTACGAGTCGTCGCTCAGGTAGCACGTCGTCTTGACGACATCGCGAAGACTGCTTCCCGCTGCTTCGAGCAGGCCTCGAATCTCGTCGAGCGCGATCTTGGTTTCGGCGGCGATCGTGTCGGCTTCGGGCTTGCGCCTTACCGTTTCGAGGTCGAGCGCCATACCGCCGGCGAAGACGAAATCGTCCGTTGCAACGCCGGGAGTCATTCCGTATCGGGGGTACGGCAGGTTCCACGGATTCAGATATTCGGGCACAGTTCTTCTCTCTTCTACAGTGAGATGCGTTGCCGGCTTGCCCATGTCGTACGAAGTGGCAGCCGTCACACCAGAATCCACGTGCTGCAGAGGCGGCGCGAGCAGGAAACTACGTATCTACTACGTATTCGCGCTCGTACGCGCCCTTGTCTACGGCCCCGAAAACGACTGTGCGCGGTTGGGGAGTCGAAGGACTCGCCAACCGCGCACAGTGTGATTCGTTGCTGCTATCCGGATTTGGCCGTCGGTTCCACAAGGCCCTCCAGCAGAATGTCCGCGTAGATGTTGCCGAGCTCGTTGGGAGTGACGGAGCCGCCGAGATCGAGCCACACGTGCGTCCACGCGCCCATGCCGATGATCCCGAACGCCACCAATCGCGCAGCGCCGACCTTGCGGAATACTCCCTCTCGCATTCCGCGGTCGATGACCTCGACGAAACAATGCTCGAATTCGTCGCGCTTGCGCTGGATCTCGGAGAAGATGTCGCCGGACAGAAAGCGCCGCTCCTGCAGGAACACGGTGATCTCGGACTTGTAGATCGACATCGGCTCCAGGAGTGCTTCGCTGATCAATCGGCGCAGCGTCTCGTCGGTGCTCTGCTGTGTGTCGGCAAGTACCTGGCGTGCGCGGCCGAGTTGATAGTTGATGAACTCGTCATGGACCCTGCGAAGCAGGTCTTCTTTGCTGGCGAAGTGGTGGTAGAACGCACCTTTGGTCAGTTCGGCGTCGTCGACGATGCTCTGGACCGATGTTGCCGCATAGCCGTATTGCTCGAACAGCCCGACTGCACTCTTCAGCAGCGCGCGGCGGGCACCGTCGGGGTCACGAACCCGACGCCCGTCCTGTCGGCTGTTCGATTTTTTCGGTCGTACCACCCGTTCACCTCTCAGCACCACGGCTCGATACCGCACGCTCACGTGCGACGAATATACGCGAACCTACCAACGAGTCGGTAGGATGAAGAGTGATGGACTGGGTAAGCCATTGTGCGCCTTTGCTTTAAGCTACCGAGCCGACTTGCCGGCATGCCTGGGCTGTTCGCTGACTCGATCGCAGTGCTTGCGCTCCGCCCAACAGCCAGTCGCCGACCATCACCGGGATCGCCACCATCAGACGCCTGCAGCCGTGAAGAACGCCCGGCGTGCGTAGGCGAGCGCATGACAACCGTCGCTTGCCTGACCGTCGACGACTTCGCCGACGACAATCACGTGGTCGCCCGCGTCGACGAGTTGTTCGACCTTGCACACGGCGAAGGCGGCACTGTGCTCGTCGAGTATCGGACCGCCCGCTACGCCAACCGGTGCAGACCACCTGTGACCGTCGAACTTCGAGTCGGACTTGACCGCAAAGTCGAGCGCTACATGCTCGCGGCCACTCGCGATGTAGTTCACCGTGAAGGCACCGCTCGAGCGCACCGCCTTCAGAGTGTTGGAGCCGAGATCGAGGCATGCAAGCACCAACGGCGGGTCCAACGACACCGAACACACTGCCGACACCGTCAGACCCTGCGGTCGATCGTCGTCGCCGGTCGCGGTCACGATGGTCGCGGGTCCGGGCGCGCACGCCATTATCTTCTTGAACGTTTCCTTGTCGATCATCTTGTCAATCATCGTGAAATCTCCTTCGCGAGAGGTCTGGTCGAGCGTCCCGCGGCGCGGATGGCCTCCCGCACACCAGGGTTGAACGAACTTGCTGCCTGCGCCCACGACTCGACACCGACCGATACGGCGAATGGACTACTAGCGGCGACGGCCACCGAGCGCTTGATGTCTCGGGCGAGTGCTGGCTCCAGGCGGGCTATGTCGGTAGCGATGGTGAGCGCCGCAGCCTGCGGGTCGGTGGCAAACACATCGGCGAGTCCCTGTGCGTGGGCCTCCGCGCCGTCGAAGGTGAGTCCGAGCAGCAAAGCCTGCAGTGCGCGCCCCGCACCGATCCGGTGCGTCAGAAACGAAGTAGCTCCCCCGCCGGGGTGGAGCCCGAGTTTCGCAAAGCTCGCACCGAATTTCGAATTCGGTCCTGCGACAACGATGTCGCACGCGAGCGCAACATTCATGCCCGCACCGATCGCGTGTCCGTTGACCGCTGCGACTGTCGGATACGGGAGTTCACGCAGCCATAGAAAGCTCTCGTAATACGAAAGTTGGCGTGCGCGGATCTCCGACGGTGACGCACCATCGACATCGAACAGCGCAACCAGGTCGGCGCCGGCACAGAACGACGAACCGGAGCCCGTGACGACGAGACAGCGAGCAGCGGAGTCGTGTGCCAATTGTGTTGCGGCACTGTTCAGCTCCTCGCGCATGTCGGGGCCGATCGCGTTTCGCTTGGCTGGGTCGTCGAGCAGAAGAACCCGCACCCCATCTGCGCGGCGCTCGATCCGGACCTTGGGAGTATCGGTCAGTGTTGCCATGTCAGCTCGAAGTCGACCGGACTGCAACGACCTCGATCTGCACACGGAGGTCCGACGCGATACCGAGGACGAAAGTCGACCGAGCCGGATACGGCCCCTCACCGAAAGCGGCACGGTAGGCCTCGATGAACTCGCCTCGATACGCGTCGTCGCGGAGATAGCAGGTCGTCTTGACAACCTCGCGCAGAGTGACGCCCGCCTCGGCAAGGATCGTGGCGATGTTGGCCAGACAGATCCGGGTTTCGTCCGCGATCGTCGTGGCATCGTCGCGTCGACGCATCGTGTCGGGATCCATCGCGAGGCCGGCCGCGTAGACGAGGACGTCGGTCGCTGTGCCGGAAGACAATCCGACGCGGGCGAAATCGCCGATCTCGGGCGGGTTGAGATAGTCGATCATGTGGGTCTCCTTCACTTGTTCACAATCAGATCGAATGACCGGTTGTACAGAATGTCTTCGACAACCGCGCGCGGAATGGGCAGGGGCATAGCGAGTTCGGAGATGGCGAGGAAATCCTCGGCTGCTTCCTTCGGGTCGAAGGACGGGAAGTCAGAACCGAAGACCAGACGGTCCGTCACGTGCCCCTCGATCGCCAAACGAAGTCCGTTGTACATCTGCCAGGTCTTGATCGGCAGCGTCGACACATCCGCAAAGACGTTGCGGTTCTTCATCATCAACTCGACGCACTCGTTCATCCACGGCTTGCCGAAATGAGCGAGGAGCAGGTTCGTATCGCGGAATTCGCGCGCAACCTTGTCCAGCAGAGTTGGACTCGCATATTCGTTGAATCCGTCCGGCGCAAAGACGCTCGCCTGGTGGAACATCAGAAAGATGCCGAGGTCTGCGGCCGCCCGATACACGGCGTACGCCTCATCCGAATGAGGATGGAAGCCCTGATAGGGCGGCGACAACTTCACACCGTGCAATCCGTACTCGCGCACCGCAAGTCGCAGTTGATCCGCCGCGCCCGGCTGAGTCGGATCGACGCTGCCGACTGCGATCGCACGTTCGCGGTTGTCGGCGAGGTACGCACCGACGAACTCGTTGGGTACGAACATCCCGATGCGCGCAACCTGCAATCCGATGATCAGGAACTTCTCGACTCCCGACGCCGCCATCACGCGGCTGTGTTCGCCCAGGTCGGCCGCACCGAATCCAGGGCGGCCGACCAGCTCGGTACCTCGATCGGTCCAGACCGGTCCGAGGTGCTCGGGTAGGTAGATGTGGGTGTGCCAGTCGGTGAAGGTTCGCTCCGGCATCGTCGATTCCTCTCGCGTCGAACGGAATTCAGCGTGTCGCGAGGGTCGCGGGCTCGATCTTGCGTAGCTCGGGCATGACGCCGCTGGCAAACAGCTCGAGCGAACGGTCGACATCCGAGTGCGCGACGCCGGGGAAGCCCATCTGCACGAGCCAGTTCTGAATTCCGTGGGATCGGCTCAGCCGGCACATCCGTTCGGAGACGCTTTGGGGCGAGCCGATCATCAGGTGGTCACGCTCCATCAACAGGTCGAATGGATCCATTGCGCGGTAGCGCGGATCGGCTGGATCCTCGTCGGCGTCGAGCCAGACTCCGATTCCCCTTACGCGGCAGACAAGTTCGAAGAATTCGACGACGCTCGCCTCGGTGATTCGACGCGCCTCCTCGTCCGTGTCCGCGACATAGGTCAGCCGAAGGACGCCAACGTCCTCCCCCAGCGCCGGCGCTTGCCCTGTGACTGCCTCGCGCTCTGCGCGATAGGCGTCGAGGAGATTACGCAGGACCTGTCCGGTCGGGTACCACGTGATGGGCTTCAAATCCGTATGGGCGGCGCCGCGGAAACCCTCCATGGATTCGGTCACAGCGAACTGCGGCGGAGTTGGCTTTTGCAGCGGCTGCGGGGTCATGCCGAACGCCACGAGTTCATCGTTGGCGTCCACCCAGCCATCCGGCATCGGCGCACCTGGCGAATGAATGAACTTCGTTCCGGGTTCTGGGAACGTGTAGCGCGGGCCCCTCCAACTGAACTTGTCGTCGGTCCAGATCTTGCGGACGATCTCGAGGTTCTCGGCGAAGATCGCGCGACTGTTGTCGCTTCCGTTCCAGCGGTTCGCAGCGGGATTCAGGTTCATCACCTCGATCGGCAGGATCCCGCGGCCGAACGCAACATCGAGTCGGCCACCGCTGAAGTGGTCGAGCAGTGCCAAATCCTCTGCGACACGCAGTGGGTGCCACAACGTCAACGACACCGCTGCCATCCCGAGCCGGATGCGCTCAGTGCGTGCCGCCAGATCGGTAGCCAGCATGATCGGGTTCGGACTTGCGTCGGTGCCGTCGACGTCGAAGTGGTGTTCACCGAGCCAGATTCGGTCGAAACCCAACTCGTCCGCAAGCACCGCATGCCGTCGCGTCTGCTGCAGAACCTCGTGCCACGACAGTGCGCCCGAACGATTGGTCAGCGCATAGAGCAGGTCCAACTTCACGTTTCCTCCATTACTAGATTCCGACTAGTCGGCACCGTACGAATTGCTGCCTGCCAATTCCGAGGCTGCGGGGCATTCCGGTACCTGTCGATACAGCCTCAGCCCGTCGGCATTCCGGGCACTAGCGTAGAAATACGTAATTCCCAGGTAAATGCGTCCGTACGCAGTCGAATTCGAGAATCCGGGCTAGCCACCGAGCCTTCGTCCGCCGGACTCGGGTTGGCGCAGTTGACATTTGACGTTCCGACTAGATGGTATTAAGTTTCGCCAGCAGTGCTCGAAACGACTACTCGCGAAAGGATCGAAATGAGTGGATTGAGTTTCGACGATGCCGAAATCGGCATGCGGTTCGATACCCCTCGACGAACTGTGACGGAGGCAGACGTCGTCAACTTCTGTGGCGTATCGGGTGATTTCCACGCCCTCCACACGGATGCCGAAGCGATGCGCGACAGCCAATTCGGCGAACGAATTGCGCACGGCGCACTGGTGTTGTCGATCGTGACCGGACTCCGCGGCCGACTGGCAATCTTCACCGACTCGCTGTTGGCCTTCGCCGAGATTCGACGTTGGCGATTCGTCCGTCCGGTACTCATCGGCGACACCATCTACGCATCGAACGAGATCGTCGAGCTGACGCCGACATCGAAACCGGATCGCGGGGTGATGGTGCAAAAAGTCGAAGTGTTCAACCAGCACCACGAGGTCGTCCACGAAGGCGAAATGGTGTCGATCGTGAAGCGGACGGTGCACGCGTGAAGGTCCGTACGAACGACCCCGAACGTGCAGCCGCGTTGACTGCCATCGGTCCCAACGAGGGATTGATCTTCGAAGCGCGAACAGGATTGGACGCGTGGAGCGACGCCGAGAACGAATTGACGGAGGCATTCGAGCTGAGTCGTGCCGCCGCGCTGACCGACGCTCCCGTGGTTTTTCTCGTACAAGCCAACGCGATCCTCGGCCGTGCCGCGCCACTCGATTCTGCCGTCGCGACCGGCCTGCTCGGTGGTGCCAGAGCACTCGCATTCGAGCGCCGAAAGTCCGCCAGCTATTCGGTTCTCGTCGCCGTCGGCGACAACGTCGAACCGGCAACGGTCGCCACTGCCATCGATCTGCTGGTAGCCACACGCGGCTCCAACGGTCAGATCTTCACCCTCGGAACCGATCACCTTGGAGCACTGCTGCCATGAGCACCGCACTGGTTACCGGCGCCGCCCGCGGAATCGGGTTCGCCATCGCCCGCAGACTCTCGACCGCAGGCCACCGCATCATCATGGTCGATCTCAGTCCCCAGATCCAGCACAGCGCAACAACTCTCGGCGCCACCGCTGTGCAAGCCGACATCGCTACCTCCGATGGTCGCGACGCGGTCCGCGATGCCGTCCGGTGCAGCGGCGAACCGCTGGACATACTCGTCAACAATGCCGGGATCACCCGCGACGCACTCCTCGCCGACCAGACCGAAGAAATGTTCCGCCTCGTCACGCGGGTCAACCTCGGCTCGTGCTACGAGCTGACGTCCGCGCTGGTAGCCGAAATGGCAACTGGCGGAGCAATAGTCAACCTCGGTTCGCGAGCGCACCTCGGCAACGTAGGGCAGTTCAACTACGCCGTATCCAAAGCCGGTGTGGTCGGGCTGACGCGGTCTCTTGCACTCGCCTACGCGCCGCGCCTTCGCGTCAACGCCGTCGCACCGGGCTTCGTGGCAACCGACATGACAGATGCGATGCCCGAACATGTGCGTGAACGCATCATCTCGCGCATTCCACTGCAACGACCCGGCAGCCCCGACGACATCGCGAGCGCAGTCGCCTGGCTCGGTTCTACCAGCGCCCGGTACGTCACCGGGCAAGTCGTCTACTGCTGCGGTGGACGAAGCCACGGCTGAACTGATGGAGAGAACTGCTATGACCACACACCGACTCGTTCCTGTCGCCGGAGACGATCCCCACTCCCTCGACGCCCTCCGAACCGAGGTCCGAATATTTCTGGCCGAACAAATGACCGAGGGAAAGATCAGCCGGGGGGTCGACTCCTGGCTGACTGGCTGGGACGAAGACTTCACCCGCGCATTGGCCGAGCGCGGGTGGCTCGGGATGACCGTCCCGACCGAATACGGCGGCCATGGTCGCACCTTTCTGGAGCGGTTCGTCGTCACCGAAGAACTCCTCGCCGCGGGTGCACCGGTCGCGGCGCACTGGATCGCTGACCGACAGATCGTGCCCGCACTCCTCAAGTACGGCAACGAGATTCAGAAGCACACGTTCCTCCCCGCCATCGTTCGCGGCGAGCGCTTCTTCGCGATAGGGATGAGCGAACCAGACTCGGGATCCGACCTGGCAAGTGTCCGAACGAAAGCCACCCGGGTCGACGGCGGCTGGACCATCTCCGGAACCAAAGTGTGGACCTCGGGCGCCCACCGTGCCCACGCGTTCATTTGCCTCGCCCGGACCTCCCCCGTCGACTCGGCCCATCGACACGACGGACTCAGCCAATTCGTCGTCGATCTGCATTCGGCAGGCGTCGGCATCCGTCCGATCCTCTCGATGTCCGGCGATCACCACTTCAACGAGGTTGTGCTCGACGACGTATTCGTTTCCGACGACATGGTTTTCGGCGCCATCGGAAACGGCTGGCAACAGGTCACATCGGAGTTGAGCTTCGAACGCAGCGGACCCGAACGCTTCCTGTCCACCTTCACGTTGCTCGCCGAAACAGCCGAGCAGGTGGGCTCTGAAGACGTGCCCCGTCATTCGGACCTCGGCCGCTACGTCGCCAGGATCTCCGGATTACACCAGATGTCGACGGCCGTCGCGGGAGCGCTCGAACGCCACGAACCGGCCGACCCCGCTGCCGCTGTCGTCAAAGTCCTCGGCACCACAACTGAAGGCGACATCGCCGACTTCGCCGACCTACTGACCGGCGACGGCACGCCGGATGGCTATCGCGCGATGGTCGCTCGAGCCGTTGTCCAACGCCCCGGCTTCACTCTGCGTGGCGGCACCAACGAAGTACTGCGCGGTGTAGTCGCGCGAGGATTGGGGATGCGCTGATGAATGCACACACTGCTGTCGATCAGGATCTCGTCGACATGCTGGATGCCGTCTTCGCCCGGCACAGGGAAGAGCATGAGCCAGGCGCCGAGTGGGATCGGTCGCTGTGGGCACGGCTCGGCGAACTCGGTCTGACCAGGCTGACCGGACGCGAAGAATCCGGCGGGAGCGGAGCAACCTGGTTCGAGGCCGCAGAGTTGTTGCGAGCGCCGTGTCCCACGGTGTACGCGCGCCGATCGCAGAACACGACCTGCTCGCGGGTTGGCTACTGGACGTGGCGGGACTGCCTGTCGACGATTCACGGCGCACAGTGTGTGTACTCGACGACAACGGCGTGGCACGGGATGTGCCGTGGGCCGACGAAGCTGACCGCATCGTGGTGGTGTGGCGCGCCGATAACGCTTACCTGGTCGGCGATGTCGCACCATCGGACCTGCGAATTGTGAACGGCGCCAACCTCGCCGGTGAACCTCGTGGGACTGTGAGCACAGACGTCGGGACTCTGACCGGTTCGCGCGTGTCCGACACGGTGTTCGAGCAATTGCATCTTCGCGGTGCACTCGTGCGTGCGCTCCAGATCTGCGCCGCGCTCGACGCCATTCTCGAACTGTCGATCACGCACGCGACCGACCGCACACAGTTCGGCCGACCGCTCGCCAAGTTTCAGGCCGTGCAGAATCTGGTTGCCGACATCGCTGGAGAGGCGGCTCTCGCGCGAGCCGCAACCGAAGCTGCTCTCGCAGCTGCGGTGCGCGCCGGCTGGTCCGGTGCCAACGTCGAATTCCTTGTCGCCGTGGCTCGTTCGTGTGCGGGACACGCCGCGTCCGTCGTCGTTCGCAATGCCCACCAGATTCATGGCGCCATCGGCACAACACAGGAACACCGCCTGCACGAGTACACGAAGCCCGCCCTGGCCTGGCGCTCGGAATTCGGGTCGACGCACTTCTGGGACGACAAACTCACCGAGGCCGCCAGCACCGCGGGGCGTGACAACCTATGGGACCTCGTCACCGGCCTAACAACCGAAAGGACCACATGACCGAGCCTGCCACCCCTGCACACGATCTCATCGGAGACTTCGCACCCAAGCTCGCGGCACTCACCGACGACGTTCTCTTCGGTGATGTCTGGGCCCGACCAGCTCTGAGACCACGAGATCGGAGCCTGATCACCTGCGCAGCCCTTGTCGTCAACGGCAACGTCGAGCAACTGCGTCATCACCTGACGCTGGCGATCGCCAACGGCGTCACGGCGGCCGTAATCACAGAGGTGATAACACATCTCGCCTTCTACGCAGGTTGGCCGCGGGCGATGTCGGCCATCGCAGTGGCGAGGGAGGTTACCGCTGGGCGCGACCGATGACGTTGCACTGCTCAGTTTTCGGCGCTACCTACTCGGAATTCGTCGATGAGTGCTGCCAATTCGATCGGGCGATCGCTCTGGATCGAATGGCCCGCGCCGGCAACGGTTTTCACCACAGCTGACGGACTTTCACGCAACAGCTGAATAGAATCGTCGTCGGTGACAAAGGGAGAATTGCCACCTCTGACGAGCAAGGTCGGTATGGACGAGTCGCGGACGACAGACCATAGCGGGCTGAAATCCATGGCCTTGTCGAGCACGTCGTAGCGCCACGTCCACTGTCCCGATGAGTCCCGGTGGGCGTTGTGCAGGATGCCTCGGCGCAGCGAGGTGCGGCTTCGTGCTGGACTCGCGGCTGCGGTGGCGTCGAGCATCTCGGTGATGGTCGCAAACGTCCGGGGCCCCGAGACCAGCGCTATCGAACCGCGTTGCTCGCGGCTCAACTGTGCAAGACGTTCGTGCGACGTTGGCGTGACGTCGACGATGATTCGCCGTCGAAAAGGCGTCGAATGTTGTTCCAGTGCAATGGCGGTGAGCCCGCCCAATGACATCCCGATGATTGTCGCCGCCCCCGGCGCCAAGCGCTGCAGGAAGGGCGCGAGAGTGGCGGCATTGGTCACGGGCGAGTAATCCCTGTCGTCACGCCAACGGGAATGGCCGTGGCCCGGTAGGTCGACGGCGAGTGCCGATAGGTCGGGGTGTGCGCTGATAAGAGCGAGAACGACCGAATCCCACGTGTGTGCATTCTGGCCACCGCCGTGGAGGAAGACCAACTCCACAGGTCCTGTCCCCCACTGCAACGCGCTGACGTTGCCGTCGTCGACTCGTGACACGACCGGAGCAGACAGTGGGACGCCGATGTCGGCAGCGGTTTCCTCGAGGAGAGCGAACTCCGAGCGATCGTAAGCATCTGCTGCGGCGGGGTCGTCCATGCTGTCGATATTGCCATCGGATCGAATGCGGCAAGACTGCATCGAATCGTGCTGAGGAATGTCGGCGTGAACTTCAGTGATACGTGGTGGTCCCGGCTGGGATCGAACCAGATGTGATATACCTGGTCGGAACCCTAATTACCAGGTCAAGGGCACCGAGGCGTGCCATACCGTGCCTAAATGTGCCAACTTCTGACATTCTGGGGCCCACGGAGGGCCCACGAAATCGAGGAGAGCACGCGCATGGCCAGGAAAGTGTTCGGACGGATTGAAAAGTTGCCGTCAGGCCGGTACCGCGCCCGCCACCCAGACCCCACGCCTGGGAGCGCGGACCGCATCCCGGCACCCAGCACGTTCAGCACCAAAAGCGCGGCACAGACCTGGCTGAACACGCAACAGGACGCAATCGCCGGGGGCACCTGGGTGCACCCAGATGCTGCCGCCGTGGCTCAACAGGCCACTCAGGCCGAGGAGGCACGTAAAGCGGTCGCGTTCGGTGTCTACGCCGAGAAATGGGTTGCCACCAGGACCAACAGCAAGGGCGAGCCGCTACGCCCCCGCACCCGCAAGGAATACGAGCGGATGCTTGGCACAACCGGATCGCTGTTCCACTGGGCGGCAACACCCATCAACGAAATACGCCCCGATGCAGTGCGCGAGTGGCGATCGGAACTACTCGCAACAGGCAAGGCCACAGCCACCGCGAGGGCCTACGACTTAATGAAATCGATATTGAAAACAGCCCTAGAAGACGGCCTGATCAGCGCAAATCCATGCAAAATCAAGGGTGGCTCACTTACTACCACCGGGAAGTCGACCACGCCGCCGACCGAGGTCGAGCTGGACATCATTATCGAAAAGATCGAGCCGAAGTACAAGCCATTCGTGATCATCGCCGCCGCCGGCGGCTTGCGATTCGGCGAGGTCATTGGCCTGACCAGCGACGATGTAGCCGTTGAGCGCGACGGCGACGGCGAGGTGGACGCGGTGCGGATCGCTGTTGTGCGCAGCATCGTCGAGGGGAACGGCATCGCCAAGATAGCCGGACCTCCGAAGAGCGCCGCAGGGCAACGAATCATCGCCATCTTCGGCCACGACGCCCGGATAGTGGCCACCCACGTCGAGTCCGTGAAACCGGGTGCATTGCTGTGGACAGACCGCAGCGGTGGCTACGTGTCACAAAGCACCGTGAATAACCATTGGCGGAAGGCACGGGCAGCAGCAGGCCGCTCCGACCTGGCGTTTCACTCCCTACGCCACTATGCAGGAACTCGCTACGCGCAAACCGGCGCGACCGTGGCCGAGACGATGGCGAGATTGGGCCACAGCAGCGTCAAGGCCGCAATGCGCTACCAGCATGCCGGCACCCGCGACGACGAACTCGCCAGGCGCGCTTCGCGCCGGTAGTGCCGACCACCGCCACGCGCCTCATCAGTACGAGGTGCTTCCACTCTCTCGCCCGGGTGTTCGCCGCGCCCCGGACGCTGCGCGCCCTGCGGCGGGCCGAATACAACTCTGACCTGTGCCAATAGTCTGGCGCCCTGCGCCTCAGCGAGTTAGTGGAGTTCCGTGGGCGTTACGTCGTGCGCTGCGGTTCTAGTTGGCCGTCGAGTCTGGCCAAAAAACTTGACGGCAAACTCACATTGACCGCATCAGCTGGCCAAATGGCTAGCGGAAGGAACTTTGCAAGTCTGCCGGGGGCAGCGTAGCGACCCCGGCGGGCACAAAGCTCCGAGCAGCTACCACGGCGGCGCGAATGCACCACAAGGTAAATGTGGCTGTCGCACACACGATACCGAGTCCTGCGGAAAACGACGTGAGATAGGGAGCAAGGCGGTGTGGCACAGGACAGCGGAAGAACAACGTTGCCTCTTCCCATGTCGACTTCCGCAGCACCGGCCACCGACTTCACTACCGCACCGGGCGCCCGGCCGCCGTAGGGCGCGCAGCGACCGGGGCGCGTCGAACCGCCCGGCGCGACAAACCTGCAACATGACCGTCGACAACGGAGGTCCCTGCAGTTCACCGGAGCACCGGCTACCCCCTAACCTCGCGCTTTCACGCTAATTCGGCAGAGGACTGTGTCGCAGACAAAGAATGGTG
>NZ_JBIMSN010000080.1:0-2140 GCF_043944905.1 Antrihabitans spumae | reverse complement strand
ACTCTGACATCTTTCGTCATAGACGTTGATGAGAGCGTGTTTTCACACCTGGATAACGCCAGGCACCGGCAAGAGCCACACCCTGATCGGACTCGGCATAGCTGCCGTGCACGCCGGGTTGAAGGTCCGCTACTTCACCGCCACCGACCTGATCGACACCCTCTACCGTGGCTTGGCCGACAACACCGTAGGCAAAATCATCGACACCCTGCTGCGGGCGGACCTGATCGTGCTCGACGAGATCGGGTTCGCTCCGCTCGACGACACCGGCACCCAGTTGTTGTTCCGGCTCGTCGCCGCCGCGTACGAACGACAGTCCTTGGCGGTCGCGTCGCATTGGCCGTTCGAGCAATGGGGGCGATTTCTACCCGAACACACCACCGCCGTCAGCATCCTCGACCGGCTCCTGCATCACGCCACCATCGTCGTCACCGACGGCGAGTCCTACCGGATGCGAGACGCTCGGCAACACCGAACGGACCAGAACTAGCCCACAACCGCGGGGACTTTTACCTGGCCAAAATCGGGGACATCAAACTGGCCATTGACACCTGTGGGCCCGCACGCTGTGCGACGAACTCGAAGACCTCGGCTACGCCCTGTCCTATCCGACACTGACGCGCCAGATCCGCCAGCGCAAACTCCGCCCGATCTGCACCGATTGTGCCAGTGTCCCGGACCGTCCGAATGCGGTGATCGAACACCCGCCCGGTGACGAAACTCAATGGGACTGGGTCGATCTGCCGAACCCGCCCGACTCATTGGGAGTGGGGATCGACAGCGCATCTGCCGGTCGGATCACTCGCTCACTCCGGGCGGTGGCGCGGCGTCCTGGCACCGGCCATGACGCAACCGCACTTGGTCGACGGACTCGACCGGGTCTCCCGCAAGCTGGGCGGGCTCACCCGTAGTTGGCGTTTCGACCGGATGGCCACCGTCTGTCACCGGCGAATCAGGCAGGGTGACAGCCAGTTTCGCTGTGTCGCGAAGCACTACGCGGTCGCGGTATCGATCTGCCCGGCCCGCTCCGGCAATCGCAAGGGTGTGGTCGAGAAGGCCAATCACACTCCCCGCCCAACGATGGTGGCGCACCATGGCCGACGATGTCACCGTCGAACAAACCCAACGAAGTCTCGACAAGTTCTGCTCATTGCGTGGCGACACCCGGCTGCGACCTACAGCCGATGGTAAGTCGTCGGTGGCGACGATCGCTGCGGCCGAACCGCTGGCAGCACTACCTGTTGCGGCCTATCCCGCGATTCTGACCGAAACCCGCACGGTGTCACGCCAGGCGTTGGTGGCCTACCGCGGCAATCGGTACTCGGTGCCTCCGGAACTTACCTCGGCACAGGTCACTGTCACACGAGTGTTGGGGTCGGACGTAATCGACATCGTCACCACCTCCCAGATCACCACCGCCCGCCACCGGCTTGCTGCCGACGGTGCCGCGGTGATGGTTCGCGACCATGGCCACGTCTACGCCCTCGACCACGCCGCAATGGCCGGTGCCACCGGCGGTGGTCGACCGCATCGTCGCAAGGAACGGATCCCACCCGGACCTGACTCCCTGGCGGCGGCGGAAACATTGCGTCGCAACAATTCCCAACCCGACACTGCCTCGACGCCCTTACCGACGGTGATCGATCTATCCGCCTACGAGCGTGCTGCGCACGGAAGGAACACCCTGTCATGACCAACACCGGACCCGTCACCGCCGGCACAGACGCGGTGCCCGCGCCGAACACCGCCGCAGCAGCGAGTCTCTACCAACGCTTGCGTGGACATCTGGCGGTACTGAAATTGCACGACGCGGCCGAAGCATTGCCGTCGGTCCTGGACCGAGCGGCCAAGGACGGCACGACGATGACCGCCACCCTCGAAGAACTGCTGTCCATCGAAGTGGCGGCGACCGAGGCTCGGCGCCTGACCGGTCGGCTGCGGTTCGCGTGCCTACCCACACCGGCATCTCTCGAGGATTTCGACTACGACGCCGCCCCGGGAGTGGACCGCAAGCTGATCGCCGAGCTCGGCACCTGCCGTTATCTCGAGACCGCGACGAATATTTTGCTGATCGGGCCACCGGTTATCCAGGTGTGAAAACACGCTCTCATCAACGTCTATGACGAAAGATGTCAGAGTC